>CADBPJ010000131.1 GCA_902796445.1 uncultured Ruminococcus sp.
ACACCTATGCAAGGGAACCCCAAGAAAACAAGCGTAAGCGATGTTTGATTGGTAGGTTCCTACTGCGGGTGAGTTTCGCGGATAGTTCAAAGGCATTAAATGCAAGAAATCCGCAAAATGCGGATTTCAACGTTAATTTATTCGATAAATATTTTATAGACAACTTAAGCCTTTGAACGGTCTGCGCTAAATTCAACAGCATCTTAACTATACTGTAAACTAAATGCTATATTATCGCCCGAATTATATTTCAGACTACATTCATAGCCTATTCCCTGCTCGGAAAGTCTATCCATCAATGCATAGAAATCAGCACGTGAGCCCATATAGTATCCACCCGATACTTTAAATCCCATCTCGCTCATAGTGCTTACTACCGCACCCATATCCTCACTTTCAACGTAGAGATAGTCTGTAAACGAGGTCTTAGTCTTATTCAATGAGTTACGTCGGTTATACGCATACTCTTCTCCCGGTTTGTCAGCTATTTCGTACGCGTTCACATCAGGCGCAGGCTCTGCCGTAACCGCAGGTGCTTGTGTAGGCACGTCTTGAGTTTCCACCTTTTCGGGTGTCGGCTTTGGTGTAGACGGTGTTTGTGTCTTATCAGGCTTTAAAGTTGCAGGTGTTGCGGTCTTATCAGGTTTTTCGGTAGCCGATGATACAGGAGCCTGTGTCGGAATTTGTGTACTCTTAACCGCATCACGAGGCTTTGCAGTTTCTGTCATTGCTGTAGGCTCTGTTTTTGCACCAATATCTTCGCTCTCTGTAACAGCCACATCAACAGGTGTATCTGTAGGCTGTTCTGTAGCGGTCAAAGTAGTTTCGCTTATAATTCCGTCTTTTTCGTTATTATCTATACTCTTTTTGATATATCCGTTATTAAGTCCTACTGCCAATCCAACTGCAAGACATGCCGCAACGGTAGATAATACACGCAGATTGGATTTTAGTAAAATAAACGTAGTTCGCTTTTTATCAAGCTCTGCGTTTACATCATCAATAAGTGATTTAGGAGCTTTTGGTACGGGAATTTGCGATGATATACTTATTATAGATTGAAAGAATTCAAATTCCTTACGGCAAGCCTCACATTGTTGCATATGCTTTTCTAACTCTATGCGTTGGCTGTCTGTGAGCAATTCATAATTATCCAACATATCCATAAATTCTGAACAAATCATTTTAATTCCCTCCTTTCCCTATATATCACATTTATTTCAATTATTACAATATTTTAGACGTTATTTTACGAAAAAAGTTCCCGTTTTTCGGATAATTTTTTTCGTAATGCATTTCTTGCCCTGTTTAACCTTGATTTTACAGTTCCGAGCGGGCATTTTAAGATTTTAGCCACCTCGTCATTTGACAGCTGATGAATATCGGCATATATCAAGATTTCTCTGTATTCGGGCTTTAAGCTGTTGATCGCATCACGCACAAGACGTTGTGTTTCGTTCATTTCTGCCCGTTCCTCAGGTGTAGGTGCATCGGATTTCACTTCACGTACAGGGCTTTCATCATCTGTATCAGCATCAAGACTTATAATAGTCGCACCACCCTTTTGGCGTTTTCGCAGAATGTCGTTGCACACATTTCTGCATATAACATAGAGCCACGTGGTGAAGGCAGATTGACCCTTGAATGAGGATATTGACTTATAAACCTTGATAAAGACTTCCTGTGATGCATCCTTTGCATCCTCGTAGTCGGATAATAAGCTGTATGCCATACCAAACACCATATCCTGATACTTTTCCATCAGCTCGTTAAATGCATCCCTGTCGCCGTTCTTGCAAGCTTGTACTATCTGTGCATCTGTCAATACCTCACCACCTTTCGTTTATATGTTCGGGCTTACCCTGTCACCCTATGTACTATTTAGTAGTTTTTAATTCTCTCTTTATATGCATCAAATGATGATTTTATATCTGCCAGACAATCTCCGCCGAACTTCTCAACAAATGCGTTTGCAATTTCAAATGCAACTGCCGCCTCAACTACAACGGAGCATGCAGGTACTGCACACGCATCTGAACGTTCAACAGATGCCTTATGTTCCTTCTTATCAATTATGCTTGCAGTTTTAAGCGGATTATAAAGTGTAGGAATAGGCTTCATTGCACCGCGGACTATAATCGGCTCACCGTTTGACATTCCGCCCTCTATTCCGCCTGCGTTGTTTGTCACACGCGAAAATCCGTCATTATACACTATCTCATCATGTACGTTTGATCCACAGGTCATTGCGGTGCCAAAGCCCATACCTATCTCAACGCCCTTTATAGCCTGTACACTCATTACCGAGAATGCAAGACGTGCATCAAGCTTTCTGTCGTAATGAACGTAACTGCCAAGACCTACAGGCACACCCGTAACAACCGTTTCAACAACTCCGCCGCACGATTCACCCGATGCTTTTATTTTATCAATATATTCCATAGCCGCCTTTTCAGACTCGCTATCGCCAAAGCCTACAGGCGAATTTGAAACTCTATCATAAAATCCGTCACTCGTTACATCACCCATGTCCCTTACCTCGCCGATTGATACCACACGGCTCTTAAGCTCAACACCAAAAGGCTCAATTAACTGACGCACGAGTGCACCAACGGCTACTCTTGCCGCCGTTTCACGTGCTGATGCACGTTCAAGCACGTTTCGTAAATCGTGATGGTTATATTTCATACCGCCCGACAAGTCCGCATGCCCAGGTCGCGGGAACTCAACAGCCTTTTCGCCGTTTGACTCCTCTGTACCCATAATCTTACTCCAATTTGCCCAATCACGATTCTCAATCTTCATTGCAATAGGACTGCCAAGCGTTACACCGCCGCGAATACCCGACAGAATTTCCGCAGTGTCCTTTTCAATCAACATTCTTCCGCCTCTGCCGTAACCCTTCTGTCTTTTGGCAAGCTGTGCGTTTATTTTATCCAAACTTATATTAAATCCCGCAGGAACTCCCTCGATTATTACCGTAAGGCATTTTCCATGTGTTTCCCCTGCTGTAAAATAACGTAACATATCAATAATCCTTTCTATACATACCTATACATAGTATATTATATCACTTTTCGCCTTATTTTTCAACCCCTATTGAAATTTATTCGTGTTTTTTGTGTTGAATTGTCAATGATGGGTGACACTTTTCTTAAAAAATAAAAAGTTCGCCCCAAATTACCCTTGTCAATGTGGAATGGTGGAG
>CADBPJ010000132.1 GCA_902796445.1 uncultured Ruminococcus sp.
AGTCCGAAAAATACATAATAGAAAAATGCCATTATTGATGTGGGGTCAATTTCGCCTTTTCGTGGCATTGCAAATGTTTTTACAACCGTTTCAACAGGCTCTGTAACATATGCATTTTTTAAGAGTATCGGTGCATCATCTTCTGCATCCAAAACCTCAACTGCAACCGAATAATTATGTTCAAGCGATGCACTAAGGTCGTTTGCAAGATTTTTGGGTACATATCCTGAAATAACAAATACGTGGTTTCTTTGGCTAAGCTTGCTTAACACATTGTATTTTTCTGCACGCATCGCGTAATAGTCGGTCATAAATTTTATATCATCACGCGAATCGGCATATGATATAATTTCATTTTCCGTATCCGCAATCTCCTCATCAAGCTTTTCTATAAGCTTTTCTTGACTTTCTATTTCCTCTGACGGTATTCCGTGGTACGAGGTTTTTGGTCTTGAAAAACCAATTTCACGCAGTATCGCCTCGCATTTGCCTATCTTATCGGACTTGCATACGGCAAACACATATGTCTGCTGAGGGAGTGAATTTATGACCTCTAAATGCAGGGATGGTGCATCCTCATTTGCGTAATATCGGCTCAAAATATCCTCTGCCGTAAGCGCCCCGCCAAATACTCCTGTCAAGCTTATTGCAGACTGTGTTTTTTCGCCCTCTATGGGACTGTCCAGCAAAACCCAGGGCTTGAGTTCTTCAATAACCGTCCGACACCGTATAATATCGCCCTGAAGCTGAGCCTTTTTTGCCGAAAGCTCTGTAATTTTATTGACTATCTCTAAGGTTTTGGGGATATTGTCAACATATGAATAGTACTCTTGTGCACTGAGTGCCTCACGTCCGTTAAGGGAGGCTAACATTCCTTTTTTCTCAGGTGCATTGTCATTTAAAATGTCAAGTGCCTTTTCGCCAAGCTGACTATTGTGCAGAAATTCCGACTGCGACTCACTCGTATTTATATTCGAAAAGCCAACCTCTTCATTTTCTGCATCAGGCTCTATTATATCAAGAATTTGTTGCCGTTGCAGATATTCCAAAACTGCTTTTCTGTCTTTTTTACTGCCGTATATATAGATACGACTCATAGGTACTTTCAAATTATCACCTTCTTAATTTAAAACCGTGTCAATAACCATATTGACCGCTTTTTCATAGCTGTTTAAAGCACTTTTTCGCAAGGCTGCTGCCTGATTTTTTGCATCCTGCTCTGCCTTTTGCTCTATTTCTGATGCAGCTTTTTCAGCTGCCTCAAGACGTGCCTCTATCAGCTCTTTACCCTTAATGCGGGCATCTTCTAAAATTTCCTCCGCTCGAAGTGCGGCTTCCTTTGCAATTGTATTGCATTGAATCTTTGTTTTTTCTTCTGTTTCGGCAGCTTTATCTTCGGCGTCGGCTATGCGTTTCATAGCATCTTTTGCCATTTGATTTCTCCTCCCTTTCACACATATATTTTCGAATACGGCTCAAAACACAGTTTAATTCCATATCCGATATGCTATCATATAAGAGTATTCTTGAATTATAAAACTCCGTCACCATCTATGATTAATGGTAATTTTATCACTATTTTCTTATTATTTCAATATTTTCAAAAAAAAATCTACACTTTATTCACAATACGTTAAAAATTCAAATTATAATTGTATACATTTTAAACTTTTTGTATGGATTTGCGGCAATTGATACATCTATAGTCTGCAATGCGTTTATAAAAATTAATCTAATATTTATAAAATTTTACTTTATTTTTTAATTCATTTATGCGTAATGATTGATAAGGGGCATCTTTATAGATGCCTCCTACAATCAGTATAGATTTTCGGCGGCAACACCGTTGCTGTCAGCGGTATTCAGTATTGCCTGAATTATTAGAATGTAAATTTAAATGTGTTTTTGTAAGTTTTCGGAATTTCGTAGTATGATGGTAAATCAGGTCCGCAGGACTTTGAACCAACGCCACGCATTGCAAGGTCAATACAAACATTTACAAAATCGTTTTCTTCAAGTTCAAATGAATGTAATGCTTCACGGAGCTGTGCTGTTGTAAACGGATTTACAGAGAACGAGAACGGTCTTTCTGCAGTTACCTTAAATAAATCTTTTACAGCAAGATATTTGCAAGCATAGTGGCTTCCTGATTCTTGAGGTCTGATATACTGTCTGTCATAGTTTTCTTCGGCAGAACTTACATAGTAACCATATTCGCAAGCAACGTGTTTGTCAACATAGCTCTCGGTAGGACCGTAGCCAACATAAGAGAAGTTTCCTCTTGCTTTGTCAACACCGAATTCGATTCCGAAACGTGGAAAGTTTTCTACATAGTCAGCAAGCTTATATTCAATAGACGCTGTAAGCTGATTTCCGGTAATTTCATACATCAGTTCAAACTCTGCAGCAGGGATAAGACAGTTTGCGGCAAGAACACCTTTGAACTTATAAGAGTTTTCCGTTTTCTCGCAAGAGAAGATATGCGGTTTACAAGCATCAAGGTGACATCTGTCAATCCAATGAGGAATGAGGTCACGGTCATTATCTGTATATCTTGTAATGTTGAAGTGTACGGGTGTTCTTAAAACTTCTTTGCCGTCTGCTTTAATTGATGTAATTTCTCCGGTGTGTTCGTTGACTTCTATATCAATAGCAGATGAGAACTTATATGTGCTTGCGGGAATTTCAACATCGCAAACCTCGGATTGTGTCTTACCACCATAAACAGCCATCATTTCAAGAGCATTTGATTTGATTTTTCTATCAGGTGTAAGTAAACCGTCTGCACAGAAATTGCCATCGTGTTCAGGCTCTTTGAAATCACCACCGTAAAGGAATCCCATTTCTGTCTTTATTCCGTGGTCTGCCCATTCCCATACGAAGCCACCCATCATCTGTTCATTGTTATAAATCATTTCCCAATATTCAGCGATGTCACCGCAACTGTTACCCATTGCGTGTGTGTATTCACAGAGAACAAAAGGTCTGTTTTCTTTTTCATTATCCAAAACATCATCACGGATTTTTTGGAAGCTTGGATACATCATACTTACCATATCAACAAGCTCAGTATAGTAGTATTTAGGATCTGCGTTCTGCAAGCCTTCATAGTGAACAGGTCTTGTATTGTCACGGCGTTTGATGTAGTTAGCACCACCGAAAAACGCTTTTCCGAAGGAGCTTTCATTACCGAGTGACCAAATAATAACGCTCGGACGGTTCTTATCACGCTCAACTAAAGCTGCGTGTCTATCAGTAATACCCGGTGAGAAGAAATTGTTTTCTGCATATTCTTCCCAAAGGTCATTTTCATATCTGCCGTCACGAGTGCAAGCTCCATGCATTTCAACATCTGCTTCATCCATAACATAGATGCCAAATGTGTCGCAAAGCATATAGAATTCAGGGCTGTTCGGATAGTGAGAGGTTCTTACTGCATTGACATTTAATTCTTTCATAAGATGTATGTCTTTTGCAAGGTCTTCAAGGCTAACTGTTGCAGCGGTTTCACAATGGAAATCGTGTCTGTTAACACCCTTTAACTTAACGGGTTTGCCGTTAATCTTGAATACTTTACCATCAATAGTTATTTCTCTGAATCCGACACTCTCAATGATTTTTTCATTGTTTGCGTGTAATTCTACGGTATATAAGTTTGGTTCTTCTGCTGACCAAAGTTTTACTTTGGGTACTATGATTTCAGTTTTCATATTTGCAGGAACAACTATGCTGTCACCTTCAATTACAACCTTAACATCAATTTCGCTTTCATTGATAAATGTAAATACACCATCTTCGCCGGAAATTTTTGTTTCGATTTTATAATCTGTTATATGTTTTTCAGGACGAGTAAGCATATATACATTTCTGAAAATACCGGAAAAGCGGAACTTGTCCTGACATTCAAGGTATGTTGAAATACACCATTTTAATACTAGTACATCAATAGTATTTTCGCCGTTTACTGCAATGTCTGTAATGTCAAATTCGCTTGTAGCGTGTGAAATTTGAGAATATCCTTTGAATTGTCCGTTGATGTATAAATAGAAACTACTGTCAACACCCTCAAAATTGATATAATACTTCTCGTTTGCCTTTTTATTCAAGTTGAATGTACGGCGATAATGCCAACAAGGATTTTCATACGGCAAATGCGGAAGCATTACCGGGAATGGATAACGAGTGTTAAGATACTGAATATGGTCATAACCGTGCATCTGAACACAAGACGGAACCGGGATTGTTTCATCTAACATTTCATTGATGTTAAAATCTTCTACATGGTCAATCTGTTTTATTTGCCATACACCGTCAAGAGAAGTAAAGCGAGAACTTGAAGTACGGTCTAAAATACTATGTTTGGTACGAACAGTATCTTTTGGTGCAAACGGAATGTAATAACTTCTGTGTGGAGTTGTTCCAATCCTATCAAATCTTTCATATTCTCTCATTTATTTTCACCTCTTATATATTTCCGTAAACTTCGGGAACAGTTTTATCTTTTCTATCTGCGAGAATTTTTGCATTTGCTTTTTCAACTTTAAGCATTGAAAGAAGGAACATTACGCCTGTACAAAGGATAGCAGGTGCCCAAAGATACAAGAATTCAAGCATATTTACAGCAGAAGCAGTCTGAACTGCGTTTTCAACGTAACCTGCAGCATCTAAAAGCCAACCACAGATTGCAGTACCGAGAGCACCGCCGATTTTTATTCCGAGTGAAGAACAAGAATACATCATACCATCAAGACGATACCCTGTTGTAAGTGTTGTGTACTCAGAGCATGAAGCAATAAGTGCATTCATGTCACCCTGAAGCGGTGCAATACCAAAAGTAGCAAGTGCAGTAAATGCAAGCATAAGTGGAATGCTTCCCATATATGCGGCTACCATAACGCCAAGACGACCAATGATTGCAAGCAAATAACCAAGAATATTAAGCTTATACATACCTTTCATTTTCTCGATTATGAAAGGAAGAATAATCAGACCAATAACCATTGGAATATTTATTGCTAATGCGAAATTGCTGAAGTAACCTTCGTCACCGAGGATATATTTCATATAGTAAATACCCATACCGATAACAGACGCATAAAGCTGTGTCATAATATATGTTGAGCAAATGATAAGGTAATACTTGTTTTTAATAAGAAGTTTAACAGATGTGAAGAAGTTCAACTTATGTTCTTCGTTGCGTTCTTCTTCCATACCTTCATTTGCTTCAGGAAGTTCCTTAACAGAGAATGTAGAAATTGTGTTTGTAATTAAACCTACTATTGCATAAATGATTGCTACGGCTCTCCAACCTGCAGCTCCGCCACCAAATGCCTGAACCATATCAACAGTAATATACTGAATTATCAAGCTTGCACCAAAAGCGAAGATGAAACGGAATGAACCGAGCTGAACTCTTTCGCTTGTGTTCTTTGTAATAAGTGCCGTAAGTGAAGCATAGGCAATGTTATTTGCAGTAAAGAATACTGAGTTAAGTAATGTATAAGAAATGAAGAAAAATGCGTACTGAGCGGTCTGTTCCCATTCCATCGGAATTGCGAAACAAGCAATAAGTGCAAGTGAACAACCAATATAAGGCCAAAGCATCCACGGGCGTGCTTTACCCATCTTGGTGTGTGTTTTATCAATCAATCTACCAAAGAAGAAATCGGTAACGCCGTCGAAAACTTTTGAAAGTGCAATCAGCGTGCCAATGATACCCATACTAAGTCCTACCGTATCGGTAAGATATATCATAACAAAGGAGGTTA
>CADBPJ010000133.1 GCA_902796445.1 uncultured Ruminococcus sp.
ATGACACCTTTTTTCTCAAAACGGCGGTGTGTGCCTCGGAATGTTTCTATACCTTTTGATGCAATATCTGCATCAATACCTAAAAGACAGCATACTGCAATGGTGGCAAGTGCGTTTAATATGTTGTGTTCGCCTGTAACATTAAGTGACACGTGAGTAACAAACTTATCATTACTATATACATCAAATGACGGATACCCTGCGGTATATTCCGCATTTTTTGCGTAATAATCATTTTCCTCGCCAAAGCCATACGTGATTATATCCAAATCGCTGTCTTTAAGTGCAAGCTTAATATTATCGTCCTCACCATATGCTACAACAGAGCCGACACCGCGTGTAAGTTCAGCATAAGCACGGAAGCTTTCACGTATCATTTCAATACCTGTAAAGAAATCAAGATGATCTTCTTCAATGTTGGTTATAAGTGCAATGGTAGGGAAGAATTTAAGGAAACTGTTAGTGTACTCGCAAGCCTCCGTTACAAACATATCGGATTTTCCGCAACGTATATTTCCGTCGATTAAGTCAAGCTCACCACCTACGGAAATTGTAGGATCAGTATCTGCATATATAAGAGCGTGGGCAAGCATGGATGTTGTTGTGGTTTTGCCGTGAGTACCTGCAACACCAACAGCATTTTTGTAGCCTTTCATCAAAGCACCCAAAAACTCTGCGCGGTCAATCAGACGTATATTATTGTCAACAGCCGCTTTCATTTCGGGGTTATCCATCTTAACTGCCGCAGTATAAACGACAAGATCAGCACCATTTATATTATCTTTATTATGTCCTTCGTATATAACTGCACCTTCGACTTCGAGTTTATTGGTAATAGATGTTTTAGTTCTGTCGCTGCCGCTAACTTTGTACCCGTCAGAGATTGCAATGTGAGCCAATCCGCTCATACTTATTCCGCCTATACCTATAAAATGAATATGCGAATTTTTACTAAGGTTGTTTATTTCAAAGCTTTGCATAATCGTATCCTTCCATAAAGCAAAAAACCAATCTTTTACTACTCATCTATTATATACCATCTACACAAAAAATTAAACAGTTTTTGTGCAATTTTTCTATTCTGAATAAAAAAAAGCAAAAAATAAAAAAAAAATTGAAATAAATACACAAAAAGCTTGACAAATGACAAAAAATAATATAAAATGGTACAGTAGGGGACTATGGATTATGGTCCATCCCACGCGGGAAATGACATCACTGGAAAGACTACAAGAAAAAAAGACCTTGTAAAGGGAAGGTGGTGAAAATCTTGGAGATTACAGACATCAGAGTAAAAAGAATTCAAACTGAGAGCTCTACGGAAAGTAAGATGAAGGCAGTAGTATCTGTAACCTTTGATGATGCTTTTGTGGTGCATGACATTAAGGTTATTGAAGGACAAGATAAACTGTTTACTGCAATGCCCAGCAGGAAGACACAGGACGGAGAGTTTAAGGATATTGCTCATCCGATAAACAGAGAAACACGAGTTAAGCTCGAAGAGGCAATTCTTGCCGAGTATCAAAAGGTTTTAGAACAGTCTACAGAAGAATAAGGACGGAATTGATTATGAAAAAGAGACTGTCAATAAGAATTTCCAAGCACTAAAAACCGTTGTTAGCAAATCAACGGTTTTTTTATCTATTAGGAAATTGCTCGTTTTGAGTGAGCAATTTTGCTTGTTCAAAAAAACGTACCTACCTGCCCCCAAGATTGGGGGTCAGGGGGTTGATGCATTATTACGCTTTTTTTATCAAAAAACAATTGACAAAAGTTTAAATTTAGAGTATGATTAAAAAGGCAGAATAAAGTTGAATTTTGTTTTATAAAACACAAAGGAGGATTTTTTATGAAATTAATTTATGGGGTTAATGACAAACCAAAATTCGGACAGTTAATAATTTTCTCTCTTCAGCAGTTGCTCGCGATTATGACAGCAACTCTTGTTGTGCCGGTTGTTATCAATCAGGCATGCAATACCAATATGAGTTCTGCGGCGGCGCTTTTCGGTGCAGGCATCGGTACATTGGTTTACATTGCATTTACGCAAAAAAAGAGTCCCGTATTTCTTGGCTCGTCTTTTGCATTTATAGGTTCTATGATTGCCGCTTTTGCAGGCGGTATATCAATGTCGTTGGGTTATCTCGGACTTATAATAGGAGCCGCATTTGCAGGTTTAGTATACGTTATAATCGCAATCGTTGTAAAGCTTGCGGGTGTTAAGTGGATAAATAAGGTTATGCCTGTTGCAGTAATCGGACCGACTGTTGCAATTATCGGTCTTTCACTTGCAGGAAATGCTATCGGCGATATGATGAAGGGTAGTATCCCTGATGTTACCGCATCACCTCTTATAACAGTTTTATGCGGGCTTGTTACTTTTATTATTACTGTTTTATGCTCTACATACGGTAAAAAGACAGTTAAGCTTATTCCGTTCATATTCGGTATTCTTGGCGGATATGCATTTGCAGGAATATTTACAATTATAGGGTATTGTGCAGATATTGATGCTCTTAAGGTGCTTAATGTTGCTCCGTTTGCCGCACTTGTTGCAGATGGTGTAACCTTGAACACATTCTTGTCAGTGCCTGACTTTACTTTCTTTACGGCAATCAAGGGCATAGGTGAGGTTAATAGTGCATATATAAGCACGATTGCAGTTGCTTATATACCGGTCGCATTTGTTGTTTTTGCGGAACATATTGCTGATCACAAGAATATTTCATCAATAATTGAAACAGACTTATTAGAGAACCCGGGACTTCACAGAACGTTGATGGGTGATGGTATTGGTTCAGTTGTGGGTGCAATATTCGGAGGTTGTCCTAACACAACATATGGCGAGTCCGTAGGCTGTGTTGCTATTACAAGAAACGCATCGCTTCTTACAATCATAGGAGCTGCAGTTCTTGCAATGTTGATTTCTTTCATCTCACCATTTATTGCATTCGTAAACTCTATTCCGTCTTGTGTAATGGGCGGTGTATGTATGGCTCTTTACGGATTTATTGCAGTTTCGGGTCTTAAGATGATTCAGAATGTTAATCTTAACCATAACAAAAACCTGTTTGTTGTATCATCAATACTTATTGCAGGTATCGGCGGACTTTCGCTTACATTTGGTAAAATTACAATAACATCAATCGCATGTGCTCTTATTATTGGTATTATAGTAAATCTTATCGTATCAAAAGCAGCTGATGAGGAATAAGGAGGGATAATATGAATAACGTAACAATTTTTGATCATCCGCTTATTCAGCACAAAACATCTTTACTTCGGGATAAAGATACTCCTAATAAGGAGTTCCGCGAACTTGTCGAGGAAATAACTATGCTTATGTGTTACGAATCGTTGCGTGACCTTCCGCTTGAGGAGGTTGAAATTGAAACACCGATTAAGAAAACCACGCAAAAAATGCTTAAGGGCAAAAAGCTTGCTGTTGTTCCAATCTTACGTGCGGGACTTGGTATGGTTAATGGTATGCTTAATCTTGTGCCATCTGCAAAGGTAGGGCATATTGGTATGTACCGTGACGAAACAACTATGCAGCCACAGGAATATTACTGCAAGCTCCCTGCAGATATTGATAAACGTCTTATTGTTGTTGTTGACCCAATGCTCGCAACGGGCGGTTCGGCTATAGATGCAATATCGCAGATTAAGTCATACGGCGGAACACAGATTAAGTTCCTCTGCCTTATCGCAGCACCCGAAGGCATTGAGGCTTTGACAAAGGCTCATCCTGATGTACAGATTTACTGTGCAAACGTTGACGAAGGGTTGAACGATAGATGCTATATCGTTCCCGGTCTTGGTGATGCGGGAGACAGAATATTCGGCACAAAATGAATCCATATGAAAAAAATACCACGCGTCGTGCGTGGTATTTTGTTTGATATTTAATTAATACATTCCACCCATACCCGGATCCATTGCGGGAGCGGGAGCAGGAGGTTCAGGTTTGTCTGCAACAAGGCTCTCTGTTGTAAGTACCATTGAAGCGACAGATGCAGCATTTTGCAATGCACTTCTTGTAACCTTAACAGGGTCAACAATACCCATTTCAATCATATTTCCGTATACACTTGTAAGTGCGTTAAAGCCTTCGCCTGTAGGTAGTGTCTTAACCTTATCAACGATAACTGCACCCTCTAATCCTGCATTCTTTGCGATCTGCCATGCGGGCTCTTCAAGTGCCTTTAAAACGATTGATACACCTGTCTTTTCATCACCCTCAGTTTCAGAAAGTAACTTTTCTACAGCAGGAATAACATCAAGATAGCTTGTGCCGCCGCCTGCGATTATACCTTCTTCAACAGCTGCCTTTGTAGCCGCTAAAGCATCTTCGATACGAAGCTTCATTTCTTTCATTTCTGTTTCTGTAGCAGCGCCGACTCTTATAACTGCAACTCCGCCTGCAAGCTTTGCAAGACGTTCTTGTAGCTTTTCGCGGTCAAAGTCTGATGTTGAGTTCTCAATTTCACCTTTTATAACTCTTACTCTATCCTCAATAGCAGCCTTTTCACCTGCACCGTCAACGATAATTGTAAGCTCTTTTGAAATCTTAACCTGCTTTGCACGCCCAAGCATTGATACGTCAGCATCCTTAAGCTCAAGTCCAACCTCTTCTGTTATAACCTGACCGCCTGTAAGGATAGCTATATCCTGAAGCATTGCCTTACGTCTGTCACCAAATCCGGGAGCCTTAACAGGAACACATGTAAATGTACCTCTTAGCTTATTAAGGATTAGAGTTGACAGTGCCTCGCCCTCAACGTCTTCTGCTATTATAACCATTTTCTTGCCTGCCTGAACGACTTGTTCAAGAATAGGAAGGATTTCCTGAATATTTGAAATCTTCTTGTCTGTAATTAAGATGTACGGGTCATCTAAAACAGCTTCCATCTTATCTGTGTCTGTAACCATATATGGTGTGATGTAGCCTCTGTCAAACTGCATACCTTCAACTATTTCTGAATATGTCTCGGCGGTCTTTGACTCCTCAACTGTGATTACACCGTCAGATGTAACCTTTTCCATAGCTTCAGCGATAAGCTCGCCAACCTCTTCGTTTGCGGCAGATACTGATGCAACACGTGCAATATCGTGTTTGCCTGAAACGTCCTTTGCAGATGCCAATAAATTCTCAACTGCAACGTCAACAGCCTTCTGAATACCGCGTCTTACAATCATTGGATTTGCACCTGATGCTACGTTCTTTAAACCTTCTCTTACAAGCGCCTGCGCAAGAAGTGTAGCTGTTGTTGTACCGTCACCTGCTACATCGTTTGTCTTTGTAGCAACTTCTTTTACAAGCTGTGCACCCATATTTTCAAATGCATCCTCAAGCTCAATTTCCTTTGCTATTGTAACACCGTCGTTTGTGATAAGCGGTGCACCGAATTTCTTGCCCAATACAACATTTCTGCCTTTGGGTCCCAATGTAATTTTTACAGTGTCAGCAAGCTGATTGATACCGCTCTCCAAAGCGTGTCTTGCATCCTGACCATATTTAATTTCCTTTGACATAATAAGTACTTCCTTTCTGATTTAATAATTTAGTCAACAACCTTAGCTAAAATATCACTCTGACTAACTATTTTATATTCCTCGCC
>CADBPJ010000134.1 GCA_902796445.1 uncultured Ruminococcus sp.
TCAAGATTGGACGCTATCATTACATCATATTTGCGCCTGAACCGTATGATATGCCCCATTTGCTTTTCAGGCTGTAGACTTCTCTTTATCTGTGCTTTAACGCTATTGTCAAATGTTTCCGGCTTATACACATAGTCCCTGCTGCGTATTGAGTACACCTCTCTGAATATACCCTGCTCCCTTATTCTCGTGGCCACGCCTTCAAAATCATTCATATGATCCGATACGATTATATCAGTATTATCCCCTTTATAGTATGTATGATTTATCCAACATGCCACCATTACTTGATACACAGTATTACAAAGAAATAACACATTTTTCATTTTTGACAACCCTCCTAAACTCCTATTGAATATACATCCATTACAGATGTGTTCCACTCGCCGCGTTGCTTCATAATATATGCTATCACATCTCTTACCGCACCATAGCCGCCTTTTCTAATTGAAACATAATCGGCTATTCCTATTATTTCTTCCTCAGCATCGGATGGACAGCCTATAAAGCCGGTAAGTTTCATAGGCTCATAATCATTTAGATCATCACCTATATATGCAACCTCATCTTTTGTTAATCCGTGTTCGCGCATGAATTCACCGAGGAATTTTTCTTTACTCTTTACCTCCTGATAAATATAATCAAAGCACATTTCCTGCATTCTTCTGGTCGTCGCCGCACACTCACGTCCTGTCAACACCATAAGCTTTATTCCGGCCTTATGCGCAACAAAATATCCAGCGGCATCTTTTGTGTTGAACTTTTTTAACTCATTTCCGTGCTCATCATAATATATCCCACCGTCAGTCATTGTCCCGTCTACATCTATCACGATAAGCTTTATTCTTTTTAAATCCATATTATATTCTTAATACTCCTTTGTATCGTATGCAGATGGCGTGATGTAATTTACTTTAATCCCAATATTACTTATTTCTTCTGCTATTGCAATATTAAAGCTGTTCCCATGCTCGGAATGACTGCGTATACTGTTATTATAGTAATTATCTCCATCTGTGATATAACCATCAGCTCCGGCTATATTTATTCTTTTAATATCCATCGAATTTAAAAACCTTAACAACATAATAAGACTGTTTCGCCCCTGAACCGAAGCTCCTGATACACTGTTATAATCAATATGATAATCGGCACTTGATCCACCAAGATTAGATGTCAATATAACTTTACATTCTTTACTGTCGATACGCGTATATCTTTTGTTATTACTGAAAAAGGCATAATCAACAGAATACTCATCCGGCACGAAATTCACTGAAATAATAAGTGGTTTTTTCTTATCTATAAATTCTGTTATATTTTTCTTATGTGTTAAGATTGTTGAGCCGGGAGCCATTATCAGGATATCTTTGTTCATAAGATCACCCTTTAATATTTTTCTGTCCTCTGAATCATCAATTCGATGATTCATATACTCATTATAGAGCCTGTCAGCGTATTCAGCATCAAATGCCGTAGCTTTGTCTCTGTCTATTCTTGATAGGATGTGATTTATGTCACGGATAGTGAGATCACCCTTTTTCAGATAATGCTCTGAATAGTTTCTGTGCAGATTGAACCTTGCTGAAAGAAAATATGCGGGGGTGTAGCCCCATGCAGTTTCTTCCTTTATTGGCGCTATGTGATCCTGTATCGCATCCATGAGATAGTCTATCTCATAATTCTTATCCGCATAGTCGTTAAGATAATCCGCCACAAGTTCAATGGGCAGATTTCCCGGGATCCTCCCCATTCCCAATAGGCTTCCATCTACAGATATCGGTCGTTTCAATTGCTTATCTATAAACTTCTGTACAAGCGAAAAGCTAAGCGACATATTTTCATGCAAATGAAGAGCAAGCCGTATATCACGATCCAAATTGTTATCTACAAGGCTGACTATTCTGTCTAAGTCACGATGCTTCATACTGCCAAAAGTATCAACTATGGAGAATTGATAGGGATGTATCTCATTTACATGTTTCAAAATCCATAGTATCTCCTCATCCGAGTACCCCATAATATTTATAGGATTTATACTGAGCTTATACCCTTTCTCATTTACAGCACGTGCAAAATTCATTCCATCTTTTATATCATAGTCATGAGCAGTTATCCGTATCATTTCTATGCCGCTCCCACTGTATGTGCTTAGCTTGTTTACGTCATAGTTACTTTGCATCGCCATTGCCGAAAACATCGTATTGCCTTTTTTTTCGGGTAACAGCTTGTTGAGTTCTTCTATGTGATTGCATACCGTAATGTTGGGATCATATCCATCAACATTACGCAAAAAACCAACCTCCACAATATCTACGCCTGCCATAACAAGTGTCTTTATAATATCTCTTGCCCTGCTATATCCCCATTTCCAGTCATTTATATATCCACCGTCACGTAACGTACAGTCAAGAAGTTTTATTTTTTTCATAAAACAACCTCTCCTTTATTTATTTTCGATACTATTATCTCTTTTACTTTTTCCAGATCCTTAGGCGTATCCACTGATATTGTCTTATATTTCGAATTTGTCACTATTACAGGTATTGAATTCTCTACAAAGCGCATGAGATCATTTTCCTCTGCTTTTTCAAGAACTGACTTTGCTGTTGCGTTAAAGAATTCAAGCGCTTTCTTTGAGAATATCTGTACTCCGGTGACTTTTTTGTATTTATAGTCAAGAAAACCCTTAGGATAAGGTATAGGACTTCTTGATATGAGCAACACTTCGTCCTTTGAATTAGTAACAACCTTTTGATTACTGTAATCAATCACTTCAGTTGCCTCAGTCAAGGTGTTAGATAATGCCCCCACATAATATCCGCCATCAAACCCTTTTGGAATGATTAAATCAAAGCATTCGGCATTGACAAGAGGTTCATCACCCATCACAAGAACATAAAGATCACTATCGATTTTTGTCGAAACCTCGTATAATCTTGATGTTGGTGTGTCATGCTCTTTTGATGTCATTATTACAGGCAGATTGTATTCGTTGCATACATTTTCTATTCTCTCATCATCAGTTGCAATTACTATATTATTAAAGCGTAATTCTTTTTTTGCTTGCCGATACACCCACCATATCATGGGTCTGCCGCATATATCCGCTATAGGTTTTCCCGGCATTCTTCCTGATGCGTACCTTGCCGGTATAACTGCTGTTATATTCACTTCTTTACCTCCAATCACACATAATTGTCTATTCATAAACAATTTATACTATGTTGACAGTAACACTGATTTTATAATCCGTCAGCACTGTCTCTTAATGTGTTTCTTTCTAAACGCTCAAAAAATTTATCTCTTGCTCCACTTCTGAACATAGGAGTCAAAATCCTCTGATTTTCCTTTACCGCTTCTTCCTCTGATATTTCGTTTATAACGATATTACCAGATATGCTTTCCAAATAATCAAGTCCTTTTGAAGTATGTGTTATTACCAATGATACACCCTTTGGAGAATACAGATCCTTTTTAAAATTCTCCACACCCCAAAAATCTCCTAATGTTATATCACTTCCCGATCTATATTCCTTAAACCGACAGGACAGGCATGCTTCACGCTGTGACAACCCCTGCAAAAAACAATGATAGTAGTTATCCTCATGTGCCGGTATGATCTCGTTGCTTCCGTCACTATAAAAATAATGCATATTGTTATTGCCGCGTATCCATCTATTACCTTTTTCCCTAAAACTCGCGTCAACAATTTTTTTTGGCAGTTCGTTCAAATGCTTGTTCCATATACCATGCCCGGGAACACCCATACATACCAGATCAGCAATAAGTAAATTATCATACTCTTTTTTCAAATATCTGTTCAGCGCCGCCGATTGGCACGGAGTACCAACAAACATAACCTTCTTATCATTGTTAAGATCCTTTTTTATTTCTGCATATGTATCTCCTATCTTACTCTGAATATACTTCGAACCCTGCATCGGGACAATTTCAGATAAATTATATGCCGGCATATGCCTAAGGTTCATATCCTTATCAAAAGCTGCACCATATACAACGCCCCGTTCCGCAAATATCTTTTTAGAGAATGCAAGGAACATCCCACCGGAAGTGCTTTTCGCCGCAACAGCATCCATGTTTGTACATGCAAAAAAGCGATTTTGATCTGACTTATAATGACTGTTGATTACAGGACACACATGTTCACATGCATCACAGTTTATACACCTTTTCCTATCCACAACCGGCTCACTCATCCCCTTTGTATTGATCTTAATATCAATACATTTAACCGGACAAATCTGAGCACAGGCTTCACATCCGCAGCAATTTTCCTCTTTTGTTACTACCAATCCCTTGACTTGTTTTTTTATTTCAGAAGATAATGCAGTTTTTAAAAAGGATATGCCTTTTTCCCTCTCAGCTTCTATAACCTTATCTACCTTATTGAAATCAATTTTCTCATCCGGATAAGTCTGATTCTCGTCATACTCTTCGATAAATCTATCCGGCAGATCTATAATATTAAGTAAATTTTGCATTCTGACATTTATATTATCTCTTGCAAAGGTATAAAAGCTTTTATGAAACATCACGGAAAATACTGTTCCATGAAATGAATCGGTTATGACCATCTCTGCTTCTTTTATTCTGTTTAAAAACTCTGCCGGGCCATCGAACCTTGTGAATTCCAGCAAATATTTTTCCCTTCCCGGGTAGTTTTTGAATCCGTAATAAACAATTTTGCAAGAAAGCTTTTCCGCCTGCTGTTCCGCAAACTTGATAATATCATCGTTGTCAGAAAGATTATATAAATATATATACTTATCTTTGATTTTATTTGTAGCTTCTTTTTCCAATCTATCGTAAATATCCCGTTTCAATAATAATGTGGGATCAATTACAGTTTCTACATTCTTGTTTGTGAATTGACTTACGAATTCCGCAGATTCTTTTTCTCTTAATGAAATAAAATCATATCTGTTTATATTTCTTCTGAAAATTCCTTTTATAGATTTAAGCAATTCTTTATCATTTGTGCCAATGCTTGCAGCATACGCTATTTTTACAGACTGTTTCGGTGCAAATTTAAGAAAATACAGTTTCTTTTCCTCTGACTTTATTCGTGCGGGCTTCCACACAACATCACTCCCAACAATATAGCGTGCATAAATCGGAAAGTCTTTTTGTGTTATATAACTGAATGGCTTTGAATATCTGAGATGTTTTCTTTTGAAATCGCCAAAATTATCAGGCATTTGTGCGTTGCATATTTTTTTTGCAGGCGCAGTATTTGATTTTGCTGTTCCCAATATTTTTTTTATAAACCTGATTCCCGACCTAAGTGTACTGTACAACTTATTCTTTATTCTACTTTTGATAGGTATTTTTTTTATATGTACATAATTGATGATTTCTGGATTATAACCCAACTCCATTGTTACGTGCTGCAGAGCATATGATATCAGAACCGCACCAAAATTATTTATCCATGGAACATCTAATATCCCCACACTTTTATCTGTTTTATTGAAGTCTATTTTATTCATTATCTACTACATCCTTATATAAATTGTGTACAATAATCAGCGTTTTTCTATCTCATCAAAGTTGACTCTGTCAAACACTTCAAGATATCCTCCTCGAGTCGCATTGAATATTTTTATTCCGTTTGAATCAGCATAATCTTTCGCAGCCACGAATGCATTTGTAATATTGTCGATTGTTGGTATATTTTCCTCTGAGCCAAGGACTCTGTCTCCGAAATGATCTTTTACATTATTATGTATAACTTTGCCATCCGATGTCCTTGCCACGGAATATTTATGATCCATACCAAGAAGATATATCTCTTTAAAGCCCATGTATGCTGCTATCTGTATCATTGAATACGACACTGTAAAATAGTTGCTGATCTTGTCGGAAATATCCTCCGAAAAAAATGGTACATTGCAGCCCCTCGGATTAAACAATTCATAATATCGGCATATTTTTTTTCTCTTTGGAAATCTTACATCCACCAAAAACGGAAAGAAAAGCTTTTTAGATTGTATTCTCCATACAATATCAAATATCCGTTGAAGCAGTTCCACATCCTGACAAATATAATATGTGGGTCTCCATTCCGTCTCATCGAATATCTTATATATCGAATTAGCGGAAAAAGTAACTTCATTTGTAAGACTTTCCAGATCCTCTTTCTTTAAACTTGGTCCGTTACCTATAATAAAACAACGGTCTCCGTCATGCATATTTTTCATTGCGCGTAACTGTTGAGGATATCCGCTAAGTATAAATGCCTGTTTTGATTTATAATATTTTTTTCGTGCATCCTTAAATGCATTAATACCCATAAATATTGACAAACAAAAACTATATAGTCTTCTGTTTCTCTTGATTATTTTTACTATCAGTCTTATCATTTATATAATCCTCACTTAACCATTTCGGTAATTATTGATGTGTTCGGATAAGTGTAATGTCCCCACACATTATGATTCCATTGAATGTTGTTCACAGAATTCGGCAGAGTTTCGACAGTGAAATTCATAGCCGGATATATGTGATCAGCTCTGACATGTCCGCCATAATTATTGATCTCTGAAACTATCATGCCAATATTGTATTTACCCTTTACCAATCCTACAGTATTGAGAACAATTGTTGTTTTATATTTTGTGTTCTTCTTTATATCATGTATGTTTTCTGAAATAAACATTCCCGCAGACGAACCATCTCGGTAATGTATAGGCAATCTGAAGCACGCTTGCTTGATATCATTGTTTGCAGTCCAATATATTTCCAAACGCAACTGTTCCTTCTCATTGATAACAGGGAATGTCTTTCCTGGCATATCAATACGGGTTATATGCACATTTCCTGTATGTTCCAAGGTCCTCTCATAATCATCAACATCTCGAGTTACTCCGAACTCTGTTTCCTTACCTAAGTAAAGCTCTATAGCCTCATCGCAATCTCCATCAAATATGACCCGTCCATGCTCAAGCACAATACACCGCTTACACAGCTGTTTAATAGTGTTCATGTTATGACTTACATATAATATTGTGCGGCCTTCTTTTTTTGAAATATCATTCATCTTATCCAGACACTTTTCCTGGAATGCCATATCCCCCACAGCAAGCACCTCGTCCATTATCATTATCTCACTGTCGAGATGTGCCGCGACTGAGAATGCGAGCTTAACATACATGCCGCTTGAATAGCGTTTAACAGGTGTGTCAATAAACTGACGGCATTCGGAGAAGTCTATGATCTCCTCAATTTTTCTGTCAATCTCCGCCTTTGTCATACCTAAGATTGCGCCGTTAAGGTATATATTCTCGCGTCCGGTAAGCTCCGGATGGAATCCTGTGCCTACCTCAAGCATACTCGCAACCCTGCCGTTAAGATATATCTTGCCGCTTGATGGCGCGGTTACCTGAGAAAGCAGCTTTAATGTGGTAGATTTTCCTGCACCGTTGCCGCCAATGAGTCCTATCGCTTCACCCTTATGTACCTCAAAGCTTATACCGTTAAGTGCATAAAATGTCTCATTTTTATCATAATACTTATCACCGAGCTTTCCGTTTGGGTCATCCTTACCGCGTACTTTTGCCCACCAGCTTTGCAAATCGCCTCTGAGCGTACCTCCGCCGATAAGACCCAATCGATATTTTTTATATACGTTATCTACCTTAAGCATTAATTCTTCAGCCATTATATTTTACCTCCATCAAACCGTATCCATGAATGTTTTCTCAACTCTATTGAAAACTATCAATCCGATAAACACAATAACAGCCGTAACTATTGCGCTTATACCCCAATAACCCCATTCCATTTTTCCACAGCCTAACATTGAGTATTTAAAATTATTTATAATAGGCGCCATTGGATTATACATTATAAGATTTCTGAACTGTTCCGGGACTGTAGACAGCGGATACACTATAGGGGTTATGTACATCCAAAGCTGAACACCAAAGCCAACCAATATCGAGAGATCTCTGTATTTTGTTGTCATGGACGAAATAATTATACCTGTTCCAAGTCCCAACGCCGCCATGTGGATTATATAAACGGGAATCAAGCAAACGGTTATATTCGGCTGAACATTTTCGCCCATTGCTATAAAATAGACTATAAAGCCCATTAATACGCAGAACTGTATCGCAAAGCTCAATAAGCCATATATCACTGTTGAAATTGGCATTACAAGTCTTGGAAAATACACCTTGCCGAACACCCCTGCATTTGCAGTAAATGTGCTTGATGTAGATGTGAGGCAAGTCGCAAAGTAGCTCCATGCAGTATTTCCCGCCATATAGAATACCATCTGAGGTACACCGTCAGTCGATATTTTTGCAATTCCTCCAAAAACTATGGTAAACAGCACCGACGTTATGAGCGGATTTATGATAAACCATAACGGTCCCAATACGGTTTGCTTATATGCACTCGCAAAATTTCTTTTTACAAACATCCATATCAGATCTCTGTATCTCACAAGTTCCTTCAGTTTCAGATCAAATAGCCGAGTTTTAGGTTCTATTACTTTCATCCATTTTTGTTCCATGTCTTACTCCTCATTTCCATTTTTATTATTAATTATGCTCTTGAATTGGTGCTTCAAGCTCACAGCCTTACTTATAAGCTTTTTGTGCTTTATTTCCAAATATAAGCGTATGTATCGCTTTTCTTTTAATAACTGTGCTGTTGAATGCATATACCAATATAGGTATTCTGTGCTGATGTTCTCTATCATTTCAGCATATCGGTCTCCTGTAGATAATCTGCGTAAAGCAATGGGACCGGGCTTTTTGAGTGTATATATGGTGTAGAGTTCATCAAAAAGTCTTGCATAATATCCCTTCATAATAAGTTCAGACCCGCCGAACCTGTCCATGAATAGTCGTACCTCGTCTGCCACTCTGTGCTTTATCTCTATCTGCTGCTCAACCGCTCGAGGTTTATGAGATGCTGATTCCGGCACAACTCTATAGTGGTACAAATAATCTGAAATATATTTAACAGATCGTGCATACTCAAACATATATGTATTCAGTATTGCATCCTCAAAAA
>CADBPJ010000135.1 GCA_902796445.1 uncultured Ruminococcus sp.
CCCTGCAATCACTCCGTTTGCTACCATAAAATAAACGCTGTCCTTTGCCCAATCGTCAATATTGGCGTCGTCGGCAAACGGGGCAGGCTTTGTATAATTGAGTGCAAACTGATTATCGGTGGATAGAGTCCAGCCCGGCAGATTCACCGCTTTATATACCCTTGTCAGCATAACTGCCGCTTCTTGTCTCGTCAGCTTGGCTCGTGGTGCAAACTCATTTGCAGATATACCGCTGACAATGCCGATGTTGTAGGCTTTCAGCACGTCTGAATCGGTCGTGTCTTTAAACGGATTGATTCCTTTTGTCGCCGTTTTTCCGCTCAAGGCTTCATAGAGTTTTACGGCAACCGCCGCAAACTCTTCGCGACTAATCTGCAGGGTCAGATTTTCTTCCTCAAGTTTTTCGGGGATAAGGTTGTACTCATACGCCTTAAACAGTTCATTAGTAGCCCAATCGGAACTGTCGAAGTTGACGAAATCAATGTTCGTTTTCACATACATATTAGATTCCGATTGATGCCTCTCCATATAAAAGAGGTCGAAATCCACATAGTCGCCGGGTTTAATGTTAAGCTTCCCCTCCGCTACGAGGTCATCAATGTTCGCACTTCCACTCTGTCGGCCGTGTACGCCGCCTAAGTCCACGCAAAGAACGCCGTCAAAGAACGCCCAAAGGTCATCGTCGCCTGTGAATTCAAACGTGTCGCCCGGTTTATACTGAAATACGGCGTGGAGCTCCGTTGAAAAGTGAAAGTTGTGGTTATTTCCTTCATTACCAAACAAATCATTGTCAATGGGGAAATACCCGTCCGAAGCGCCGTTCATTCCATCCACAGCGGAGTCGATAACGTAATAACCTTCACTATCGGCATCCAGTGTTAATGTCTTTTTTGTGCGCATATTCACATTTGGAACGTCGTTAAAGAACGCATTGAGATTTCCCTGCGTAACGGAGCCGCCGTACAGCTCCTGCCATTTAGAAAGGTTGTATATAGGCTTTTGATCAGTTCCCAACCTGTCTTGTACCAATCCCGTATCTGAGTTTATACTTCCCTCAAACAACACACCGTCTGCTCTGAAATCGCGAACCGTCGCGTAAAGAACGACCTGTTGTTTTTTCGCATATGCCGGAACAACCAAAACCGATAAGCACATAATAAGTGATAATGCTAATGACAAAACTTTTTTCATAATAAATTCCCTCCTACACTAAAAATTTAATAGCCGTTTGTAAAAGTCTGAAAAGCCAGATTTTAAGCGGCTTTTTTAATTGATATATGATGATTTTTCCACTCCCTAAAATTATTTCATTTTAAACTTTCTATAAGAGCAGTTTCCTTTTTTATATTTACAAATACACTAAGACTGCCTAATGCTGCAAATACATATCCCAAAGCCAAATTCTTTATATTGATGGATAAGTATTCTCCAAAATTATTTGCATAATACGAGAATAAATCCGAAAACATATGGCCAAGTTCTTCGTCTGTAGCAATTACAATCATATCGCTCATAATTTGCCCTGCAAAAACACCTATTACAACAGCAGCTAAAACACACCAAAGTTTTTTCATATTTGTCTTTACTTTCATCAAATCATAGCCCTTTGATGCCAATATTGCTATTAAATATCCAAGCCATGCCACGAACCACCCCTGACTTGATACAACAGCCCAAGGTATTGCTGCAACTAAAGCGCCAACCAAAGCACCGAGCAATCCAAGTAAATAATTATCGGATAATGAATTTTGTTTCTCAAGGTACGCTTTAGCAATAGCTCTTTTTTGTAATTCTTGCTCTGTTTTTTCTTGCTCAACATTTCTGTCAATATCGGAATTGGTTTCTATTCTATCAAACAAAGATTCCGTTTCAGCCGGCAATTCTTCACCGCAAAATATACAGTGGGTATTTCCGTTCTGTGATACATTACCACATTTTTTGCATTTCACTTCTGTGCTCATTATATCTCTCCTTTTCCCGCAAAAAAAGAACTTCGGGGTCATTTTCTAATCTCTTGCTGGTTAGCGACTTAATCCTTCTTATAAAAGTACATCATTACTTTTCCCTTTTCGTGGTCCATCTCCATTTTCAGATTTCCATCCTCATATGTAATGTAAGTATCTTCTTCAACATCCGTAAACTTCACACCATCTTCGGTAGGTTCCCATGTGCCTTCAACAGCTTCACTGACGTCCTCCAACGAAGCCGAACCGTCTGCATTAAAAGTAAACGCAAAGAGACCTGGGTACGGAGATTCCTTGCCTTCTAATTCGAAATGATCAATCATCCATACTCCCACATATGGGCTGTCAGCATATTTGTCGCTGTTGCTGTCACTGCAGCCTGTCAGTAAAATTCCCATAGATGCTATGATTACACAGCATGTCACAATTATTATTTTTTTCAATTTCATATTTTTCTCCTCAACAATCATATTAATATAGCAGAATTAGATAATTTGTTTTGCAGAATATTCTCTCGTATAATACAGTAAAGCTGTTCAGCAAACTACTGCTTCTTTACAAAGTGGGTTTTTGCTTTTACATCTCCCATTTCTAAATCCCATATCAGTTCTCCGTCCTTATAGATAAAGTCAACAGCTACACCGTTGGATTCCATGATTTTCACACCGTCATCGGTAAGTTCCCATGTGCCGCCGTCAAAAGTTTCATCATTTGTTTTTCCTGTAGATGTATAGTCGGCATTAAGAGTAATCTCATAGACTCCGAGG
>CADBPJ010000136.1 GCA_902796445.1 uncultured Ruminococcus sp.
AATATGGTGATAAACGTATCATGACTGTGTGGAATGACTCTGATGATGCAGCAGAAGTATGCGGCAAGACTATACCTTCTCAGGGTATAGACATTATAGAAATGGGTAAATAACATGAGTATTGATATATACAGTCCTGATAAGGATGGCTATGAGATAAAGCATATCTTTGGTACTTGGAGAGTTGCTTATTTGCGCTATGCAGAAAGATTTGATAGGATCACATATCTTGAGCGACATTTAGAAACTGATGAAATCTTTGTTCTGCTACAAGGCAAGGCTGTGCTATTGCATGGGGAAAATATTGAAAAAACTCAAATGGAACTCAATAAGATTTATAACATACCAAAAGGGACGTGGCATAATATTAAAGTGAGTAAGGATGCTTTGATTTTGATAGTCGAAAATGCAGATACGAGCAAGCCCAACTCGGAATATATGCCAATAAACACCTTAATGCCTTTGAAACTATCCTCGAAACTCACCCGCAGTAGAAACCTACCAATCAAACATCGCTTACGCTTGTTTTCTTGGGGTTTCCTTGCATAGGTGTCGTTAGCCAAATCAAAGATTTGGACTCCACCGTAATGACGTACCAACGTACGCCGTCGGGAAAGGCGAAATGTTTATAAATCCACATTTCACTTCGTTTCGCGAATTCTGCATCTAAATCCATTCAGCCCCACAAGGGGCCGTTGCTTAACGCAACAGCCCCTTGGTGTAAATTAGTATTTATTATCCTCAAGAAATTTCAGCATTTCGTGTGCGTTCTTATCCTCAGCTCCGCCCTCAATACGGATGGTTATTTCATCATTCTGCTTTATGCCAAGCTGCATAAGGGCCATAAGCCTGCGCGTGTCGGCACATTTTCCGTCTTTTATTATGGTGACTGTGCTGTCAAGGTCTGCGGCTTTTTTTGCAAGCATACCTGCAGGGCGTGCATGTATACCGATAGGGTCGGTTATTTTATAGGTAAATTCTTTCATTGTGATTGCTCCTTGATTTATATTTTGGTAATAGTATATCCTCAAACACGAGAGAAATATACATCTGTGCTACACTCCAATAGGTAGACTTTTTTGCTATTAGGGAATTGAGAAATTTCCTAATAGCAAAAAAGGCGGTGCAAAAACACCGCCCGATATTAAATATCATTCTACTGATTCAATCAATGCATACTTTCCGTCTTTTCTTGTATATACTATGTTCATTTCGTTTGTATCAGCATTTTTGAATACGAAGAAATCATGTCCCAAAAGCTTCATTTGTAGTATTGCCTCTTCAGGAAGCATAGGCTTTACCTCAAAACGCTTCGTCTTAACAATTTCAAACTCGCCCTTTTCTTCTTCATCTACAAATGCTCCGCCCGAAATGAGCTGCATATCATCAAGTGAATTCTCACGCAGACGCTTTGCAAGACGTGTCTTGTTCTTGCGTATCTGTCTTTCGATTACGTCCACAAGTCTGTCGATTGCGGCTAAAATTTCCGCATCCTCAACCTCTGCACGGAATATCATACCTCCTGAATTAATCTGTGCTTCAATATACTCGTTATCCTTGATTGTTCCCAATACCACTCTTGCAGTCGGCTCGTCTTTAAAGAATTTATCGAGCTTTGAAAGTTTCTTTTCTACATACTCCCTCACGTTGTCACGTACTGTGTACTTTCTTCCAATAATATTGAACTTCATATTATTCACTCCTTGTTTGCGTTGTAAGAGAAAGTATCTCTCACACTATATATACCGCAATTTATGTAGTTTAAACACTTCTCATAAAAATTTCAAAAAAATTATAAAAAATACTTGACAAACCGTATATCCTGTGTTATAATCATTTGGAAAACAAGCAGAAACATTCGTTCTCACCGTACGGCGCAGGCTTTGCGGTAAATATTTTGGCAAATGAATTGCCGATTTACGGAACGGGTGCGATGCGTCCGTTTTTTTAATATTTCTAAAGCATGGAATGAAAAAAGGAGGGGTTTACCATAGCTAAGAATGAATTACAGGTTAACGAAATGATTCGTGACAATGAACTTCGTATTATATCTGCAGACGGCGAACAGCTTGGTGTTATGGATGCAAAGTCAGCACAAAAGCTTGCTATTGAGAGTGGGTTGGATCTTGTTAAGATTTCGCCTAACGCGCAACCGCCCGTATGCAAGATTATGGACTTCGGTAAATACAAGTTCGAGCTTGCAAAGCGTGAGAAAGAGAACAGAAAAAATCAGAAAGTCGTAAACATTAAGGAAGTTCAGCTTTCACCATCTATTGACACTAACGATTTCAATACAAAAGCCAAACAGGCTATAAAGTTCTTAAAATCAGGTGACAAGGTACGTGTTAAGGTTCGTTTCAGAGGCCGTGAGTTGAGTCATTCAGAGATTGGTAAAGACCTGCTTGACCGTTTTGCACAAGCCGTGCAAGAATTCGGAAATGTTGATAAACCGGCAAAAATGGAGGGTAGAAATATGATTATGTTTATTACCCCGGGCTCACAACAGTAAAAAATTAGAAAAGGAGTGTAATACTATGGCTAAGACAAAGATAAAGACTCATAGGGGTGCAGCAAAGAGATTTAATCTTACTAAGAATGGTAAGGTTAAGAAGAACAGAGCGTTCAGAAGACACATTTTGAACAAGAAAACAACAAAGAGAAAAAGACACTTGAGAAAGCAGGCATACTGCTCAAAAGCAAATGCAGCTGTAATCAAGAAGCTAATCCCTTACAAATAATTCGGAAAGAGAGGTAGTTTACAATGGCAAGAGTTACAGGTGGAGTAGGCACTAAGAAACATCATAAGAAGATATTAAAGCAGGCTAAGGGTTACTACGGTGCATTAAGCAAGCAATACCGTTCAGCTAACCAGGCAGTTATGCGTGCAATGGCAAACGCATACATTGGCAGAAAGCACAAGAAGAGAGATTTCAGAAGACTTTGGATCGCAAGGATAAGTGCAGCTGCTAAGATGAATGGTATGAACTATTCAACATTTATGAATGGTCTTAAGATCGCAGGTATCGATATGAACAGAAAGGTTCTTTCAGAAATCGCAATCGCTGACCCTGCAGCATTCACTAAGTTAGTTGAAACTGCAAAGGCTGCAAGAGCAAAATAATCGCATTTTAACTGTACAGGCAAGACTTGTACAGTTTTTTCTTGTGTAAATAAGCATACACCATTTATACTTCCTAATTATCAAGCAAAAAAATGCGTGGCAACATAAAATCGTTGCCACACATAAAAACCACAATCCTTTATATGAAAACCCAATAAAGAATATATCAAAGCAAAAAAGCAGTATCATAATTTTAAAAAATATTATAGTATATAGCTTTTGTTATTTCTTCACAGCCGCATCATATGCCATCTTGGCTATCGTGACTGCAATGTCTGCATTTTTCTTGATTGAGTCAAAGTCAACTCTATCGAATTTCTCACTATGCATAGTATGACTTTCATACAATACCTGGATACATTTATCTATTGTCCCGTCAAGCTTTGCCGTTGTTTGAAGCTGTGCTTCTTTCAAATCCGATACATCATTTTCTACTCTATCAAGTCTTGCATCTACTTTATCAAGTCTTTCGTCAATTTTGTCAAGTCTTGATATGATTAAATCAAATTTCTCATCAGTTGTCATTGTCATCACTCCCTCCAGAATTGTTTTCCTATATTCAGTATACCATATAAATCCCTGAATTTCAAGCGTATAAAAGCTTTTTATATATTTGCGTTTATAAATTCCTTTACCTTTGACACAGCATCGTTTAATGCAATATCAACAGCACTCTCCATCTTGCGTTCCTTATATTCAACAATGCCCTCTCCAAGTTTCTTACCGACTACAATTCTTACAGGTATGCCGATAAGGTCTGCATCCTTGAACTTAACGCCTGCACGCTCGGCTCTGTCGTCAATCAATGCTTCAACACCCGCATCTAAAAGCTCATTATACAATTTTTCTGCCACCGCCATCTGTGCTTCGTCCTTGTAGTTTGCAGGGACTACGATTGCCTGATAAGGTGCAATAGATACAGGCCAGATGATACCATTATCATCATGCAACTGCTCAACTGCCGCCGCAACACAACGTGTTACACCTATGCCGTAGCAACCCATTATAACTGTCTGCTGTTTACCTTCTTCATCAAGATATTTCAATCCCAACGCATCTGAATACTTTGTGCCAAGCTTAAAGATATGGCCTACCTCTATCCCCTGCTCCGACTTTATCTCACCGCCGCATTTCGGGCACTTATCGCCCGTTACAACGACACGTATATCTGCAACAACATCAGGTGTGAAATCTCTGCCAATATTGACATTCTTGTAATGCATATCTGTTTCGTTCGCACCGACAACAAAGTTTTTCATCATCTCAACTTCTTTATCTGCATAAACAGGTATGCCTAAGCCTATTGGCCCTGCAAAGCCTACCTGTGCCTTTGTTATCTCACGCACCATGCTCGGCTCTGCAAGCTCAAGGTCATCTGTACAGCCAACAAGATTTTTCAGTTTAACCTCGTTTACATCACGGTCACCGCGTACCATTGCGGCAATGTACTTATCGTCTGCCTTGTAAATTATGGTCTTTGCAAAGTTATGTGCAGACATTCCCAAAGACTCTACAAGTTCATCTATTGTATGAGCATTCGGGGTTTCTATCTTTAGAAGTTCTAAATCGCCCTCTATCTGCTCAACAGACTCGGGTATACATTCGCACTTTTCATAGTTTGCCGCATAACCGCAATCGTCACAGTATGCAATGCCGTCCTCACCTACAGGTGATTTTACCATAAACTCCTGTGAACCGCTTCCGCCCATTGCACCGCTGTCTGCATCAACGACTGTAAAATCAAGTCCAAGACGTGTGAATATTCTGTTATATGCATCATACATCTTCTGATATGATTCGTCTAATCCCTTCTGGTCAAGGTCAAAGCTGTATGCATCCTTCATAACAAACTCACGGCTACGAATTACGCCAAATCTCGGTCTGCCCTCGTCACGATACTTTGTCTGAATTTGGTATAGTGTCATCGGGTATTCCTTATATGACTTTACGTTATCTATAACACACTGAGTGAACAACTCCTCATGTGTAGGTCCAAGACAGAAATCACGGTCGCCTCTGTCCTTTAATTTGAACATACTCGGTCCGAAAACCTCCCAACGTCCTGATGCCTGATACGCCTCTGCAGGCAAGAGTGCTGACATTAAAAGTTCTTGTGCACCTGCTCTGTCCATTTCCTCACGGACAATTTCCTCTACCTTTTTTAGTGTTCTTAAACCTAACGGCAGATATGAATATATACCTGCGGCAAGCTTACGTATAAGACCTGCTCTAAGCATTAGTCTGTGACTTGCTATTTCCGCCTCTGCCGGCACTTCACGAAGTGTCGGCATCAGTAAATTTGACATTCTCATTGTTTTTATTTTCCTTTCAAGCTTGTGTTATACCAAATAAAATTAGCCATATCATATATTCTTGCTCTGTCTAATTTTGATTTGGACTCGTTTCTTATTTGAACGACAAGATGTGATTTTAATATTTGGAGCCCTTAATCAATGTTCCAATTCCTGTTTTTGTAAATATCTCAAGCAACAAGCAATGCGAGATACGTCCATCAATTATATGTACACCTGTTACACCGTCATTGAGTGCATCTACACAGCCCTGTACCTTTGGTATCATACCGCCACTGATTGTGCCGTCCTCTATCATTCTGTCAATATCAGCAGGCACTGCCTCATACACTATCTCGCCGTTTTTGTCCTTAATACCCTCAACATCAGTCAGAAGAATAAGCTTTTCCGCCTCAACCGCCGCCGCAACCGCCGCCGCAACAGTATCCGCATTTACATTATAGCTGTTTCCCTCGCTGTCTGTTCCTATCGGCGCAATAACAGGAATCCATTGGTCCTTATAAAGCAAATCAAGGACCTCTCTTTTAATCTTTGTTATCTTACCGACGTAGCCTATATCAACCTCTTCACCGTCAACTGTCGTTTTCTGTTTCTCACATTCGATAAACGACGCATCAATACCGCTTATGCCGACAGCTCGACCGCCGTGCTTATTTATAAGTGCAACGATTTCCTTATTAGTCTTACCTATAAGTACCTCTTGTGCAACTTTTACGGTTTCCTCGTCCGTTACACGCAAGCCGTTTATAAATTGACTCTTTACGCCTTTTTCATTTAATGCCTTTGAAATATCAGGTCCGCCCCCGTGAACTACTATGGGGTTCAGTCCTATAAATTTTAAAAGAATTATATCCTCGATTACCGAGTTTTTTAAATCCTCGTTTATCATAGCATTACCACCATATTTTACTACTACGGTCTTACCCGAAAATTTCTGTATATACGGCAATGCTTCAATTAGTATTTCTGCTTTTTTTATCAGCGTTTCCATTTGTTTTTATAATCCTCTCTATTATAGGTAAAAACCTGCGTTTGATATACCTGTCTTTTCGTCAAGTCCGAACATTAGGTTCATATTCTGAACCGCCTGACCTGCCGCACCCTTGTATATATTATCAAGGGCAGACACGATAACCGCACGGTTAAGACGTCTGTCAACCACTATGCCTATATCAACAAAGTTTGAGCCTGCAACGTGCTTTGTTTCGGGGAGCTTTCCCGCCTCCTTTACACGGACAAAATATTCGTCCTTGTAAAATTCCTTATATACATTAACAAGCTCCTCTGTTGTACAAGGCTTTGCTAAATTCACATAAATTGTAGCGAGTATGCCACGCTTCTGCGGTATAAGGTGGGGTGTAAACGAAATCATTACGTTCTCCCCTGCCGCCTTTGAAAGCTCTTGTTCAATCTCTGAGGTGTGGCGGTGGGTTGCAACCTTATATGCCTTCGTGTTCTCCGTACATTCACAGAAATGGTACGCAAGACCAAGGCCTCTGCCCGCACCTGTAACACCTGATTTTGCATCAACTATTATATTTTCACTCTTACCGTAGCCTGTAGCTAAGATTGGGTATGCACCAAGAATTGAGCACGTTGTGTAGCAACCGGGGTTTCCGATTAGTCTTGCGGATTTTATCCTGTCACGATACAGTTCACATAAGCCGTAAACTGCCTCATCTAAAAGATCGGGTGATGAATGAACCTGACCGTACCATTCCTCGTAAACCTTTATATCATCGTATCTGAAATCACCGCTAAGGTCGATTACTTTCAAGTCCTTTTCTATAAGTGTCGGGATAACGTCCTTTGATGCACCGTGCGGTAAAGCCGTAAATGCCACGTCACATTCCGCAACTCTGTCTAAATCAAGCTCCTCGCAGTCTAAGTCTAACACGTGAGAAAAATTCTGGTACACCTCCGAAATCGGCTGACCGCTAAAGCTGTGTGAGCCTAATATTTCAAGCTTTACATCGGGATGTGCACTTAAAATCCTTACAAGCTCTATACCTGCATATCCCGTTGCACCTAATACTGCAACCTTTATCATTTAAAAATGCCCCCTTAATTATATCTCACTCATAAATTTATCGAATGCTCTGCGTCCGTCCTCGTCACACTTGTAAACACCTGCGTGGCGTAGTACCTCAACGAATACGGCACCGACCTCTTGTTTTAGTATGTCGTCTACATTGTCACTATTTATCTCGGGATGGTTTTTCATAACCTCTTCTGCCCATTCTTTATGTGATGCTGTCTTTTCATCCTCAGACATATCCTTGCCTGTAAGTATCGCATCTGCTACCGCATCAAGCTCCTCTACAAGTCTTGCAGGCAATACTGCAAGTCCCATAACCTCAATAAGACCGATATTTTCTTTCTTTATATGATGGAGCTCAGAGTGTGGGTGATATACTCCCAACGGATGCCCGTCTGTTGTTATGTTGTTACGCAATACCAAGTCCATAACAAGCTTACCGTCTGCCATACTTGCAATAGGTGTTATTGTGTTATGCGGAGTGCCGTCCGTCTCGGCATATATAAACGCCTCATCGTCTGTGTATGCACGCCATTTTTTAAGTATTCTGTCGCTTAGCTCTATTATTTTGTCCTTGTTATCGCTCTTAAGACGGATAACTGACATAGGCCAATGCAGTCTTGAAACCTCTACATCACTATATCCATCTATTTGGTATGTTTTTTCTGATTTCGCCTTATGCATTGCAAATATATGATTTCCGCCCTGGAAATGCTCGTGGCTTAATATTGAACCGCCGACGATAGGCAAATCTGCATTTGAGCCGATGATGTAGTGATTAAACCTTGTTACAAAATCAATCAGCTTGCCGAAGACGCTTCTGTCTATAGTCATTGGAATATGCTCGCTGTTAAATACTATACAATGCTCGTTATAATACACATACGGTGAATACTGAAATCCCCATTTTCCACCTGCTATCTCGATTGGTATAATTCTGTGATTTTGACGTGCGGGGTGGTTTACTCTGCCACCATAGCCTTCGTTTTCTACGCATAGCTGACACATTGGGTATGATGATGCCTTCTGTAGCTTTGCCGCCGCTATTGCTTTTGGATCCTTTTCAGGCTTTGAACGATTTATTGTAATCTCAATCTCGCCAAACTCTGAATCAACCGTCCATTTAATATCACGGGCAATTCTTTCTCTGCGTATATAGTTAGAATCACATGAGAGCTTGTAGAAATAGTCTGTTGCCGCCTTGGGTGAATTTTCATAAAGGCTGTTGAACTTATCAATAACAGTTGACGGATACGGTACTAATGTATCCATAATCTCTGTATCAAATATGTCACGGTATACAATACTGTTATTCTCCAATAAGCCTTGCTCTGCTGCATAATCCGTTATTGCATCAAGTATCTCTTCAAGATTTTTCGACTTTTCATACTCTGTTTCTGTCACATAGTCATCAAGGTTGAGTTTTGTCAAAAGTCTGTTTCTTACATAAGTCCTGTCGCTGTCCTTTATCAAGCCTGTTTCTACACCATATGCCACAAGCTCGTCAATTTTTTGATATATCACATAGATACCCCCTAATGCATATTCGCTCATTTTACATTCTACCACAATTTCTAAGGTTTGTAAAGACTTTCATACCAAAAAAGTGCAGTTGCACAAAAACAACTGCACTTTTATTCAGAAAACATCATTTTTTATAATATCTTCATATGTTTCACGCTTAACGATAACCTTTGCCTCACCGTTTGATACTGCAATCATTGCAGGACGCGGTATTCTGTTGTAGTTAGAAGCCATTGAATAGTTATATGCTCCTGTGGCAAAAACAGCTAATATATCACCCGGCTCTGACGGCTGAAGCATTGCATCACGCATCAACAAGTCACCGCTTTCACAGCACTTGCCCGCGACCGTTACTTTATCCGTTCGCTCATCGCCTGCCTTGTTAGCAATAACACCGCTGTACTCTGACTCATACAGGATATATCTTGGATTATCTCCCATACCGCCGTCAACACTTACGTATTTACGGACATTCTTTATATCTTTTACTCCGCCTATGGTGTATAGTGTAATTCCTGCCGGTGCAGATATCGAACGTCCGGGCTCCATAAGGATTTGCGGAATTTCAATGCCACGCGCTTTTGCTGTGTCTTTTACAACATCTGCAACGTGCTTTATATATTCATCATATGGTACAGGGTCATCATTTTCCGTATACATAATACCATACCCGCCGCCAAGGTTGAGCTTTTTAATCATAAGACCAAGCTTGTCCTTTAAGTCGCCTGCAAAGTTCATCATAATCTCTGCCGCTTTCATAAACGGCTCAACATCGAATATCTGTGAACCGATATGGCAGTGAATACCGTCAGGGTTTACGTTTGACAGCTTATGTGCCTTTTCGTAAATCTCAAAAGCCTCGCCGTTCTCTAATGCAACACCGAATTTTGAGTCAATCTGGCCCGTCTGGATAAAGCTGTGTGTATGTGCATCAACACCCGGCTTTATACGGAACATTATGTTCTGCACAACACCCTTTTCCTTTGCAATATCATTAAGACGAACAAGCTCATATTCATTATCAACGATAATATGACCTACACCGCTTGATACTGCCATAAAAAGCTCTTCGTCCGTCTTATTATTGCCATGAAAATAGATTTTATCTGTCGGAAATCCTGCTTTTATTGCAGTGTAGAGTTCACCGCCCGATACTACATCAGCACCTAACCCCTCCTCCATTGCAACCTTGCATGTATGGAGAGTACACAATGCTTTATTTGCATAAAGCACAAGTCCGTTACCATTGTAATATTTTTCTATAGCAGTCTTATATGTTTGGCAGTTTTTGCGGAATAAATCCTCATCAAGCACATACAAGGGTGTGCCATATTCCTTTGCAAGCTTTACGGTATCTAATCCGCCTATACACAGATGATTTTCCTCATTTACTGTTAAATTTTCTGAAACAAACATATCATCATTTCCTTTCGCTGTAAATTACGATGCATTTTCCTCACGTTTGGGTAATGCTAATTTTTCTGTCAGTGTCTTTGGATCGTGGCGTGTAATAACAGGTGGTTTACCCTCCGTTACACATTCTTTTGTAACAACAACCTTTTCGATGTCAATATCTGACGGAGTTTCAAACATAATATCTGTCATACACTCCTCGATTATGCCTCGCAAGCCTCTTGCGCCCGTATTTCTTTCTAATGCTCGGTCTGCAATAGCCTCGATTGCCTCGTCAGTAAATTCAAGCTCTACATCATCAAAGCCCATAAGTGTCTTGTACTGCTTTATAAGTGCATTCTTAGGCTTGGTAAGAATTGTAATAAGAGTCTCCCTATCAAGCTTATCAAGTGTTGTAAACACAGGGAGTCTGCCAATAAATTCGGGGATTAAACCGAATTTGAGCAAATCCTGCGGTGTTATCAGTTTCAGAAGCTCCGAAACATCACGTTCCTTTTTGCTCTCCACCTTTGCACCAAAGCCCATTGCCTTCTTTCCGCAACGTGCATCTATAATATTTTCAATACCGTCAAATGCACCGCCACAGATGAAGAGAATATTTGTAGTATCAATCTGTATCATTTCCTGATGCGGATGCTTTCTTCCGCCCTGTGGCGGTACAGATGCAACCGTACCCTCAAGCATCTTCAAAAGTGCCTGCTGTACACCCTCACCTGATACATCACGTGTGATTGATACATTCTCACTCTTACGTGCAATTTTATCTATCTCATCAATATATATAATACCATGCTCTGCCGCTTCTATGTCATAATCCGCCGCCTGAATGAGCTTTAAGAGAATGTTTTCAACGTCCTCGCCAACATATCCCGCCTCGGTAAGTGACGTAGCATCAGCAATGGCAAACGGCACGTTCAAAATCTTTGCCAGGTTCTGGACTATAAATGTTTTACCACTGCCTGTAGGGCCTATCATAAGTATATTACTCTTCTGAAGCTCCACATCATCTGCCTGCGGTTTGTGGTTTATACGCTTGTAATGGTTATAAACTGCAACGGCAAGTATTTTCTTTGCCTCATCCTGTCCAATTATATAATCGTCAAGAAATTCTTTTATTTC
>CADBPJ010000137.1 GCA_902796445.1 uncultured Ruminococcus sp.
GGAACTAAAGCTTGCCATAGAGGACACAGATGCCACATTGGTGGTGTTTGATGATGAGCTTTCGCCCATACAGTTAAGGAATATAAGCGATATTCTCGGTGTGCGTGTACTTGACCGTTCGATGCTTATACTTGATATATTCGCAATGCGGGCAAGGTCGGGCGAGGGTAAACTGCAGGTTGAGCTTGCACAGCGTAAATACCAACTGCCAAGACTTCGCGGTATGGGACTTGAGCTGAGCCGTACAGGCGGAGGTATCGGTACAAGAGGTCCTGGTGAAACAAAGCTTGAAAGCGACAGACGTCATATACGTACACGTATTGCGGCATTGGAGGAGCAAATCCGCGAGATAAAGAAGCATCGGGATTTGTTGCGTAAACGACGCAGAAAAGACGGTCATATCGTGTGTGCCATTGTAGGCTACACAAATGCGGGAAAATCCACATTATTAAACAGATTAACAGATGCAGGTGTTTTTGCCGAGGACAAGCTGTTTGCAACACTTGATACAACATCGCGTGCAATCACACTTGAGGATAACCGCCAAATAATAATGATAGATACAGTAGGATTTATTCGTAAACTGCCGCACTATCTTATAGAGGCGTTCAAGTCAACACTTGAAGAGGCGGCGGAGGCTGATTTTATAATCCACGTAATAGATGCATCATCTTCCGAGGCGGATAACCGCATCAAGGTTGTATGCGATGTCCTTGACGAGATTGGTGCAGGCGGTAAGCCGTATATCAATGTGTATAATAAATGCGATTTACAAAACTGCTCTATTGCATCTGATAACGGTGGAAAAAACGTATTTATCAGTGCAAAGACAGGTCAGGGTATCGCCGATTTAATGGCGGCCATCGCAGATACAGCACCGGGTAAAAAGTTTGAACGTGAACTGCTTATACCATACAGTGACGGCGGTGTTCTTAATGAACTGCACAAAAACGAAAAGGTTTTAGATGAGGAATACCGAGGCGACGGGGTATATATAAAGGTCCTTGCAGACGAGGCGGTATTCCAAACGATAAAACAGTACGAAATAAACGAAGGATAGTGATACTATTGTCAAAAAAAGAAATATACAAGACAGTAGCAAGAGAAACAGAAACTCTGTTAACAGAAAAGAAATCTAAATTCATATCTCACGTAAAGCCTGTAGACACAGAGGAGGCGGCATTGGAATTTCTGAACAAAATCCGCAGTGAGCACCCCTCTGCTACGCATAATGTGTACGCATACGTAATAGACGAAAATAATATTTCACGTTATTCCGATGACGGAGAGCCTGGCGGTACGGCGGGAATGCCTGTGCTTGACACCATTAAAAACAGCGGACTTGTAGATGTTATAGTGGTAGTAACAAGATATTTCGGCGGTACGCTTTTAGGAACGGGCGGTCTGGTGCGTGCATATAGTGCATCAGCAAAGCAGGGCTTAGACGATGCAGGTATAATAACAAAGGTAATGTGTGATATTATATCTGTAAAGACGGAATATGATTTAGTAGGTAAATTACAGTATCATTTTGCCGCAAAGGAATATATAATAACAGATACTGTGTATGAAAATGATGTTACATTCTTTGTCGCATCGCCCAAAAGTGACACCAACAGGCTTATTGCAGAGCTTACGGAGCTTACAAACGGCAGGGCGGCGATAGAGAAGGTTGCAGAAAAATATATAGATAAGGAGAGTTGAGAAATGGAAATCAAACTAACAACACAAAACTATGACGCTGAGGTAACAAAATCAAGCATACCTGTATTGGTGGACTTCTGGGCGCCCTGGTGCGGTCCCTGTCAGATGCTTGGTCCCGTTATCGAGGAAATCGCAGAGGAATACAAGGGCAAGGCAAAGGTCTGCAAGGTGAACGTTGATGAGGAGGGCACACTTGCATCACAGAACGCAATCGTTTCAATCCCTACCGTAATCATCTTTAAGGACGGCAAGGCAGTTGAAAGGCTTGTGGGAGCACACAGTTTTGATGATTATGCAGATCTGTTGGATAAATACATTTAATTCATGGATGAAAACCAGACATCTTGCACATTTTCGGCAACTCAATATACAGAGAGTATAATTGAATTGCCGAGAAATGCACAATCTGACTAATTTTGATCCATGAGGAATAATGATATGTATATTTATACAATATATTTGCATAATATGTATAAATATTCATATAAAATAAAAGAATTTATGAAAAAACACTTGCATTTTTATTCATAATAGTGTATAATAACGTCATATTTTGGAAAATCGGGTTAATAAGGCTTGTAAATAACAGATTTGCGACCCGATTTTTCTTTAATTTGAAAGGAAATAGAAAATGTTAGAGGAAATAAAGGCCCTTGATAAAGAGTATTATATGAATACATTTGGCGAAAGACTGCCTGTGACGTTTACTCATGGCGAGGGAATGAAGCTTTATGCTGATAACGGCGATGTGTATTATGACTTTTTGGGCGGTATTGCCGTAAATGCGTTGGGACATTCACACCCGAAATTTTGTGAGGCACTCAAAAACCAGGTTGATAAGCTGTTGCATACATCAAGCTTATACTACATAGAAAATCAGGCAAAGCTTGCCGAAAAGCTTGTCAAGAGCAGCTGTGCGGATAAAGCATTTTTCTGTAACAGCGGTGCTGAGGCAAACGAGGGTGCATTCAAGCTTGCAAAGATTTATTTTTATAAAAAGGGTATTGACAAATACGAAATAATATCGCTTGACCATTCATTTCACGGCAGAACTCTTGCAACGGTTGCCGCAACGGGACAACCGCATTATCAGGCACCGTATAAGCCGTTGACACCTGGATTTTCGCAGATAAAGCCGAATGATTTTGAGGCAGTAAAGAAAGCTGTAACAGATAAAACAGCGGCAATAATGGTTGAGCTTATCCAGGGCGAGAGCGGAGTTCATCCAATGGATATTGAGTATGCGAGGAATTTAAGACAATTCTGTACAGATAACGGCATACTCCTGATAGTTGACGAGGTGCAGACGGGTATGGGCAGAACAGGAAAGCTTTTTGCACACGAGCTTTACGGCATCGAGCCTGATATATTCACGTGTGCTAAGGCATTAGGTAATGGTGTGCCAATCGGTGCAGTATGTGCAAAGGCAGAGGTTGCAAAAGCCTTTGAGCCCGGAGATCATGGCACAACCTTTGGCGGAAACCCATTGTCAACTGCGGCAGGACTTGCAGTATTCTCTGCCATTGAAGAAGAAAATTTACTTGAAAATGCAGATGAAATGGGAAAGATATTCCGCAAAAAGCTTAACGGCTTAAAATCGGAATTTCCTGATGAAATCCTTGACGTGCGTGGTGAGGGACTGTTAATAGGTATCGAGCTAAAGTCTGAAATTGCAAAGGCGGTATTTAACGGCTTACATAACAGGAAAATGCTTACAAGCCTGTGCAAGGGACTTACAATACGTGTTGCACCGCCGCTTAACATAACAGAAAACGAAATTGATTTATTTATAAAGGCATTTAAAGCAACTCTGAAGGAGGATATATAAATGAAAGATTTAATCAGCTTACACGATATTACAAGCGAGGAGCTACATCAGCTCTTGACGCTTGGACTAAAGCTAAAGGACGAACTGAAAAAAGGAATACCGCACCCGATCTTAAAGGGCAAAACCTTGGGTATGATATTCACCAAATCATCAACAAGAACACGAGTATCATTCGAGGTGGGTATGACACAGCTTGGCGGTTATCCTCTGTTTTTGTCATCTAATGACATTCAGTTGGGACGCGGCGAAACAATACACGACACTGCAAAGGTACTTGAAAGATACCTTGATGGTATTATGATAAGAACGTACGCACATTCTGATGTAATAGAGCTTGCAGAGGAGGCGGATATTCCCGTAATTAACGCATTGACAGACCTTCTCCACCCGTGTCAGGTCCTTGCGGATTTAATGACAACGTATGAGCATAAGGGCAAGCTTGAGGGCTTGAAGTTTGCATATATAGGTGACGGAAACAATATGGCACATTCTATTATGTACGGCTGTGCAAAGGCAGGCCTTGACTGTGCTATTGCAACACCAAAAGATTATCAGTGCGATGACGAGGTAGTAGAAAACGCAAAGGCAGACTTTAAGGCATCAGGCAGAGAACTAATATTGACCGAAGACCCGATCGAGGCAATAAAGAACGCAGATGTTGTATACACAGATACATGGGTATCAATGGGTCAGGAGGCAGAAAAGGCAGAAAGACAGAAGATATTTACACCGTATCAGGTAAATAGCGAGCTATTCAAGCACGCATCAGATGATGCAATATTTATGCATTGTCTGCCTGCATACAGAGGCTTTGAGGTAACAGAGGACATCATAGACGGACCGCACAGCGTTATATTTGACGAGGCAGAAAACAGACTTCACGCACAGAAAGCCGTTATGGCGACATTGATGGGATAATGGGCGAGGGTATATCTGTTTTTGAGGTGCGTCATGCAGATGCAGGTGACATTCTGAGCATTATGGAAATAACCCGTGAGGGGTTTATGAAATACAGTGATATGACAGGTGTGAAAAACCTTGATGCACTCAATGAAACGTATGATGATGTAAAGAACGATATAGAGAACAAGATTGTGCTTATTGCTCTATCTGACGGCGAGCCTGTGGGTTGCGTGCGGGTAGAGGTGAAAGACGACAATACGGCAGTGCTTACACGTTTTGCCGTAAAGATAACTTGTCAGAACAACGGTATCGGCAAATCGATGATGAACCATGTCGATAAGATAATGAAAAAACGCGGTGTAACGAAAATTTCTTTGTATACCGCATCAAAGGTGGCATCGCTCATTCGCTTTTACTACGGCAGAGGCTTCTATATCGAAGATGTCGACACCTCACGAGGCTACATAAGAGCAAGATTAGTAAAAGAGTACTAAAAAATGGCGGGTTTCCGCCATTAGTGCAGTAAGGGAATGCAAAAAATAGTGCAGAACGGACGAAAACCGCCGAACAGCATAGCTGTGAGGGTTATTCCGTAGCGTACTCTTGTACGTGAGGAA
>CADBPJ010000138.1 GCA_902796445.1 uncultured Ruminococcus sp.
TATAGGATTATTTATGGTAGTAGGCGGACTTGAGGAAACAGGAGTTCTTGAGATTATAGCAGGCTTTATAGCTAAGGTAAGTTCGGGTAACTTCTACATAGCTGTAGCTATTATTTTGTGGGTATCTGCGATCGCAAGTGCGTTTATAGATAATATACCGTTTGCGGCGACTATGATTCCCGTAATCCAAAGTATGGCTGTTTCAATGGGAATACCGCTTGAGACTCTTGCATGGACTCTTGCAATGGGTACAGACATCGGAGGCAGTGCGACACCTATCGGTGCAAGTGCGAACGTTGTTGGTACGGCCGTAGCCGCAAAATCAGGCCATCCTGTCGGCTGGAAACGATACTGTACTGCTGTAGCACCTATAACAGTTATCGTTATGGTGATGTCGATGCTTTATGTGTTTGTAAGATATTTATAATTTAAAAGGAGAGTGTTATAATGGAAAAGCAACTTATTATTTCTGTAGGCAGAGAATTCGGAAGCGGCGGACACTTAATAGCCGAGAAATTATCTGAACGATTTGGTATAAAGCTATATGATAACAACCTTTTGCTTGAGGTTGCCGAAAAGCATGGCGGTTGCGCTGAGAGTATAAAAAAATACGACGAAACACCGAAATCGCGTATACTTTCAAGAACAGTAAGAGGCTATAATAACTCACCTGAGGATATTGTCAGCCAATTACAGTTTGATTTTATCCGTGAGCTTGCAGAAAAAGGCGACTCATTTGTGATTGTCGGAAGATGCGCAGAAACGGTGCTTAAGGGGCATCCTGCTCTTGTTTCGCTATTTGTGCTTGGCGATTACGACAAAAAGCTTGAAAGAGTAATACAAAAGTATTCGTTATCAGAGAAAGAAGCGAAATCACTTATGAAAACAACTGATAAAAAGAGAAAATCATATCACAACTATAACTGTGATCTGCATTGGGGTGATTCGAGATTATATGAGATTTCGATTAACTCCAGCCGTTTGGGAATAGACGGAACAGTTGAAATTCTTGAAGATTACATTAACAGAAGAATTGGTAAATAAATCAATCGGGAGCGAGGTATAAAACAATGGGCGGATTTTTCGGAGTAGCATCTAAAGAGGATTGCGTATTTGATTTATTTTATGGAATAGATTATCATTCTCATCTTGGCACACGTCGTGCAGGTATGGCAACATATGATAGAGAAAAGGGATTTAGCAAATCTATTCACAGTATTGAAAACACACAGTTCAGAACAAAATTCACAAGTGAAGCTAATTCAATGTACGGTAATTACGGTATCGGATGTATATCCGATTATGAAGCACAGCCCATATTGATACGTTCGCATCATGGTGCTTTTGCAATAACAACCGTTGGTAAAATAAATAACTCAGAAGAGATAGTAGAGGGCATATTAAAACAACACGCACATTTCTTCCAGATGCAGAATGGAGAAATAAACCAGACAGAGCTTGTTGCGGCTATTATTAACCAGAAGGATAATTTCATAGAAGGCATACAGTATGCACAACAAATAATAGACGGCTCAATGAGTATGCTTATTCTTACCGAAAAGGGCATATATGCGGCCCGTGATAAAATGGGAAAAACCCCTATATCTATTGGTAAGAAAGAGGAGTCATATTGTGCTTCTTTTGAAAATTTTGCATATCTAAATCTTGGGTATTCGGATTATAAGATATTAGGCCCGGGTGAAGTAGTTGTTATGGACGAAAACGGTGTAAAAACACTTGTAAGCCCTAACAAGGATATGAAAATATGCACGTTTTTATGGGTATATTACGGGTATCCGTCATCATCATATGAGGGTATGTCAGTCGAGGAAATGCGTTATAATTGCGGAAAACACCTCGCAGAGCGTGATGATATAAAGCCTGATATGGTAGCATGTGTACCCGATTCAGGTATGGCGCATGCCATCGGATATTCCAATACAGCTCACATTCCCTTTGGCCGTCCGTTTGTTAAATACACACCGACCTGGCCTCGTTCGTTTATGCCTACGCATCAGAGCAAACGTAATCTGATAGCTAAAATGAAATTGATACCTATACATGATTTGATAAAGGACAAGCGATTATTGCTTATAGACGATTCAATCGTAAGAGGTACACAGTTAGGTGAAACAACTCAGTTTTTGTATGACAGCGGAGCTAAAGAGGTACATATAAGAACAGGCTGTCCGCCTATAATGTTTGGCTGTCCATATCTTAATTTCTCACGTTCAACATCGGAGATGGAGCTTATCACACGCCGTACGATAAATGAGCTTGAGGGTTATGAGGTTGCAGACAGAGAAATCCTTGAGGAATATGCAGATCCTGACAGCGAAAAGTACAAGCTGATGGTGAAAAAGATTGGTGAGAAGCTTAATTTTACATCACTCTCATATCTGCGTCTTGACGATATGCTTGATTCTGTGGGAATTGATAAATCAAAGCTATGTACTTATTGTTGGAACGGCAAGAAATGATATAATCCCAGAAGGTTAGAATTGTTAGCGTAGTAGGTTTAGTAACTGCTACGCTTTTTTATATACTGATAAGATTTTAATTGGGATTATGCTTCTGTAATAAATCCAACATATTGTGGTTATAAACTTGTAATAAAACCATATTTTGGGTGTTATTCATAAAAAATTTAAAAAAATTCCTCAAAAATAATGAAATTTTACTTGATTATACAAATAAAGTGTGTTATAATCATACTATGAGTATCTGTTCACAACAGATTAAAAACAAGACCGTGAAATTTACGGCAAGGAGGAAAAATATGAAAAAGAAAATTTTGCCTATGGCATTGGCTTTAGCAACATTTTGTACTTCCATATCAGCATTAGCGGAATATACGTTTAAAGATATTGAAGAGGAGCAGTATTCATGGTGTGCACCTCAGATACAGGATATGTATGAGGCAGGCTATATAAACGGTTATGAGGACGGAACATACAGACCTGATGAAACAGTGACAAAGCTTGAATGTATAGCATTGTTTGCACGTGTAATGGGTGCATCAGATGAAAACAATGATGATGTATTAGCTCTTGCTCATGAGCAGTATGACAGTGCTATAAAATCATCAAGTCTTCCTTGGGGCGAAGATGAAATTGTTTATATGATGTATAAAGGTGCATTTACAGCAGCGGACCTTATCACATATATTAATGGTGATGAAAAGAACA
>CADBPJ010000139.1 GCA_902796445.1 uncultured Ruminococcus sp.
AAAATGAGTTGAAAAAAAGGGTTGTGAAAATCTCACAAACCCTTGATTTCACTGAACAATTCGCTATGATATCTAAATTGTTCTGCTTTTTTGGTGTACCCGACAGGAATCGAACCTGCGGCCTTAGGAGTCGGAGTCCTACGCTCTATCCAACTGAGCTACGGGTACAAAAATTTACTGCGGAATATTTTGCTATTCCGCAGTTTCATTATTATTTATCTTTTGAAAAAGCTCGGAACGTCAATTTCTTCCATTCCAGGTCTTAGACGACGTTTGAAAATAGAATCGTCATCATAATCTGAAACTGATGATGAATATGACGGACGTCTTTCATATGATGATTTTTCGTATGATTGTTTTGTGGGCTTAACTCCTGCATCGGCATTTCTCTTGATTGAACCGTCAAGTCCTGTTGCAATAAGAGTAACCTTAATCTCATCCTTCATAGTTTCGTCCATAGCAGAACCAACAATGATATTTGCACCATCTGAAACCATATCCTTGATTATAGATGAAACTTCACCCATATCAACGAGTGAGAACTCCGTACCGCCTGTTATATTAAGCAATACATTTTCAGCACCTGCAATGCTTGTCTCAAGAAGCGGTGATTCGATAGCTGCACGAACAGCATCCTGAGCTGCATTCTCACCCTTACCAATACCGATACCCATATGTGCAACACCGCTGTCCTTCATTATTGTACGAACATCGGCAAAGTCACAGTTTACGATACCCTTCTGTGTGATTATTTCAATGATACCCTGAACGCCCTGACGAAGAATATCGTCAGCAAGCTTAAATGAATCATTAATAGTAACCTTCTTGTCAGCTATCTTTAACAGCAAATCGTTTGGAATTGTAACGATTGAGTCAACACGTTCAGCGAGGTTCTTTATACCCTCTTCTGCATTTCTCATTCTCTGGGGTCCTTCAAAAGCAAAGGGCTTTGTTACAACCGCAACAGTAAGTATGCCTGCAGATTTTGCCGCCTCAGCAATTATAGGAGCCGCACCTGTACCTGTACCGCCACCCATTCCTGCTGTTACAAATACCATATCTGCATCTTTAACTAAATTTTTTATCTCATCTTTTGTTTCTTCGGCAGCCTGACGACCTATTTCAGGCTTTGCACCTGCACCAAGTCCGCTTGTCAGCTTAGCACCTATCTGTAACACTGTGCTTGCTTTTACGTTTGACAACTGCTGTGCATCTGTGTTTACACATATAAATTCTGCTTTTGTAACACCTGCCTCAATCATTCTGTCAACAGCATTGTTACCGCCGCCGCCGACACCGATTACCTTAATTCTTGCACCTTCAATGACAGTGTTATCTTCTAATCCTATAGGCATTGAACTCATTTTATTATCCTCCTTCGTAGTTTACATACCAATTATGTTCAAATGAGGTATGAACATACACATTCTATTTTACTATGTTTTGCACCAATATTCAATAGTAAAATTATACAAAATTAATAATTTTTTTCTATATAATAGTACATTTTTTATCTAATAGGAAATTGCTCGTTTTGAGTGAGCAATTTTGCTTGTTCAAAAAAGCGTAGCTGCCTGCCCCCAAGATTGGGGGTCAGGGGGTTGATGGGGATGTAAAAAAACAGCACCGAACGTTTGACGGCGAATGAATCTATATCAACATATAGATTCATTGCTAAAAAGCATTACCAAATTGATTATTTTGGAGAAAATCTGCTAATTTGCAGATTTTCTTTTATCAAACGCCGTCAAACTACGAACGAAAACCGTCCCTTGAGTACACACGTACGCTACGGGATAACCCTCACAGCTGTGCTGTTCGGCGGTTTTCGTCCGTTCTGCACTATTTTTTTGCATCCCCCTATGGAGATTGTTGACTTTCTTAACAGCCCCTTTTTTATTATTCAGGCGTATACATTCCCTTTCCAGGAACACTGACATCCATTGTACCGATAGAATTTTCATCAAAATCAGGTGACTTTATGCTTTCTGCAAACAGACGTATCTTTCTGTCTATCTGCAATGGTGAGCCACACATCACATTTATCCGATTATCATAGTTAAATGTTATATTTGTTATATCATCAACACTAATATATTTTGTTTTATCTACAAGATTACACAGCTCAAGATTTTGAAGTATATCAAGGAGAATATCATATTTTTCTTGAGAATCAACCTCTAATTGACCATTCATTTCATAGTTTTTTACACTTACTCCGCTTATACTTGGGAGCTTCTCATAATCAAATGTGCTTGCATCATCAACAATCCTGAGATTAGAATCAACAACAATCGTTGTCGTACCCGACAGAACATAGGCTGCAGGTCTGCTTTCTGTAACTGAAATTTCAAGACGTGCGGGAAATACTGCTTTTTTTACACTTACATCACTTATTTGCGGTATTTCAAGCATCTTCTTCTCTATATTTGTTGTGCTTGTCCCAAACAAATTCGTATCAATTAAATTTCCGATTTTCGCTGTAATTATATCTTTTGAAACAGTCTTATTACCATCTAACCGTATCTCACTTATGTTAAACAAAGGTGTCATAAATAACAAAACCAAAGCAAATACTACTGATAATATTACACCTACAACAGTAGCAGTACGTTGCTTTTTTAAACGCATTTCGTTCTGTGATTTTGCAATCTTACGATTTTTATCACGTTCAGTTACGTTTTCATACAAGTGGATTGGCTCTTGTTTTGATGGTATATCGTCACGTTTCACAGGACGTGTTCCATATCCTTTTTTTTCAAATGCATTGCCGCGCCGAGTATCGTCACTTATACGGTTTTTAGCATTGCGGTACGGCGATGCACTCTTATCTGTATTATTTCTTTTTAAACTCTTTCGTTCGTTATTCATTTCATCACCCTACTAAGCATATATTCGCTTGATTTTTGCCCCGCATTTTGACAGATTTCCCTCTATACTCTGGTATCCTCTGTCAATAAATTCAACACCTGATATCGTTGTTGCGCCCTCAGCATTAAGTGCCGCTATAACAAGTGATGCGCCACCCCGCAGCTCATACGCTTCTACATTTGCACCATTAAAGCGTTCAACTCCGCGTACTACCGCACTTCTGCCTTCTACCTTTATGTCTGCACCCATTCTGACAAGCTCGTCAACATGTCTGAACCTGTTTTCAAACATATTCTCTACAAACACACTCGTTCCGTCCGCCACTGATGCAAGAGCCATAAACGGCGATTGTATATCTGTTGCAAATCCCGGATACGGCATTGTTTTTATAATATGAACATTTTTTATTTTACCTGTACTCTTTAACTGAATAATGTCATCTTCAATTCGGAGTTTTGCACCCATTTCAGATAATAATGCAATACCTGAATTAATATGTGACGGAACAGTATTTATAAGCGTTATTTCGCCGCCTGTGATAAGTGCGGCAATTAAGTATGTCTGTGCAACAATTCTGTCGGGCATTATGGTATACTCAACAGGATTGAGTTTATCCACACCCTCAATTACAATAACACTTGAGCCTGCACCCTTGATTTTTGCACCCATAAGCGACAAGAATTTTGCAAGGTCAATTATTTCAGGCTCACGTGCCGCATTGGTTATGGTAGTAATACCGTCTGCCTTCACTGCCGCAAGCATTATATTTTCCGTAGCACCCACACTTGGAAAATCAAGATGTATCTGTGCACCCGAAAGCCTGTCACATTCGCATTTAAGATAGCCAAACTCTTCGATTATCTTAACACCCATCTGACGCAACGCCTTAAGATGTAAATCTATCGGTCTTAAACCTATAGGACAACCTCCGGGCATCCCTACCTCAGCTTTATTGAATACAGTAAGAATTGCGCCCAGGAATATAATAGATGAACGCATCTCACGCATCAGTTTCTCGTCTATTTTGCAATTATTTATATTTTTAGAGTTTATGTACAGTGTATCATTTTCCCGTCTTACCTTGCAGCCTAAATCGGAAAGTATTATTCCTGTTTTCTCAACATCACGAAGCCAAGGGCAGTTATGTATAACAGACTCTCCGTCTGCCAAAATAGAAGCCGCAAGTATAGGCAAAACGGCGTTTTTTGCGCCTTGAACCGTGATTTCTCCCTT
>CADBPJ010000140.1 GCA_902796445.1 uncultured Ruminococcus sp.
CAGAGATTATGGCTGAGTATAAAGAGCAATACAAAAAGGTTAAAGAAATTCAGGCAGAGCTTGCTGAACTTTCAACAGACGAAAGCGAGAAGGAAAGTTTGACAGAATTGTTGAGCTTTCAGCTTAGCGAGATAGATGCCGCAAAGCTGAAAATCGGTGAGGAGGAGGAGCTGACCGAGAGGAAAAGCTTTTTGCAAAACGCAGAGAGGATTGCAGAGGGAGCAGATGGTGCGTATTATGACCTTCACGGCAGTGACGACAGCGAAAGCGGTGCCTGTGATTTTATTTCCGATGCGGTGCGTAGACTTGAGGGGATAAAGGACTATGACTCAAAGCTGTCGGAATTTTATGATGTTTTGGTGTCTGTTATGGCAGATGTTGATGATGTTATGCACGAGCTTCATTCATACATTGATGCTGTAAATTACAGCCCCACAGAGCTTGATGATATAGAGGGCAGATTGAGCCTGATATATAACCTAAAACGCAAGTACGGAAACTCTGTTGAAGAGATTATCGAGTATGCAAATAACGCCCGTGAGCGTTTGGAGGCTATTGAAAGCAGTGATGAGCGTTTGGCGGAGCTTACGCAACAGCTTGAAACAGAAAGAGAAAAACTTGACGAAATCTCACAGAAATTGACAAAATCGAGAGTTGATGCGGCATACAGCCTGCAAGAGAATATTATGAATGAGCTTGCGGACTTGGATATGCAAAAAATCAGATTTTCTGTCAGCATTTGTCAGGCATATGACAATGACGGAGAAGTCAAGTATTCAGCCAACGGCTGTGATAATGTTGAATTTTTGATTTCGGCAAACCCGGGTGAAGAGTTAAAGCCGTTGTCCAAAATAGCATCAGGCGGTGAAATGTCAAGGATTATGCTTGCCATAAAGTCTGTTTTGTCTGACAGCGATTTGGTTGAAACTATGATTTTTGATGAAATAGATACAGGTGTAAGCGGAAGAGCCGCTCAAAAGATTGCAGAAAAAATAGGTGCATTGGCACACAAACGTCAGATTTTGTGTATAACTCACCTGCCTCAGATTGCCGCTATGGCTGACTATCAATATAAGATAGAGAAAAATTCTGCGGAGGACAGCACAAGAACAACTGTTACTTGTGTAAGCGGTGATGACAGAATTAACGAGCTTGCCAGGATAATCGGCGGTGTTAAGGTTACGGAGATTACGTTTAGTGCCGCAAAAGAAATGGTAGATATGGCAGAGAAGTTCAAGGCGGAGAACAACAAATGAAGCAGTATGGATATGTAACAGATATACAGCAAAACAGAGCTAAAGTTCGTGTTATGCGTGAGTCGTCCTGTGGCGGTAACTGTGTCAGTTGCAAGGGTTGTCCCACCGAGGCTGTTTTTGTCGAATGTTTGGCAGATGACAGCATTCAAAAGGGTGATAAGGTTGTATTAACTATGCCGACTAAAACATTTTTTAAGGGAATGTTGTTAGGGTACGGTCAGACAGTTGTGCTTATGATAATAGGTGCAATTTTAGGATATAAGTTTTTTGGAAACGAAATTTCATCAATTATCGGAATGTTTGGCGGACTTGTGTTGGGACTTGTAATTTCCAAGGTGTTTTCGTTCAAAGACCGATATGAGATAAAGGCAGAAAAGGCGGATAAGGATAGAGTATGTTAATTTCGGCAAAAGGCTTGAAAAAGAGCTTTTCGGATAATGTGATATTTGAAAATGTAACTTTGACCATAGAGGACAGATGCCGTTATGGTTTAATTGGCGTAAACGGAGCAGGTAAATCAACATTGATTTCTGTCTTATTGGGAGAGGCAGACTATGACGAGGGCGAGATTTACCGCAAGAACGGAATGAGCATAGGTGTTCTAAAGCAGAATTCGGGACTTGTGCGTGACAGTTCAATCATTGCAGAGATGCGTAAAGCCTTTGAAGATGTAGAAAAAGCCGAAAAGGATATGCGCCGTATAGAAGGCGAGCTTGCGGCACTTGGCAATGACAATGCTGATAATAGTGAATATAAAAGACTCTCAAGCGAATACGCATCAAAGCAGGCATACATTGACAGCCGTGATGGATATAACATAGATGTAAAGATAAAAACTGTTTTAAATGGTATGGGCTTTTCTGATAAGGAGCTTGATACTCCCATAAATATTTTAAGCGGCGGCGAGAAAACACGGCTTGCAATAGCGAGATTATTGCTTGAAGAGCCTGAACTTCTCGTATTGGACGAGCCTACTAACC
>CADBPJ010000141.1 GCA_902796445.1 uncultured Ruminococcus sp.
ATACCATTCGGGGATATTATAATCCTTGCATGCCTTCTGCGCACGTTCGGGGATTATATCCACCGCCGCAACACATTCAGCATCTGCCTCTTTTGTAATGTTGGGCAAATACTGAGCATTTGCGAAAAAACCGCAACCTATTACCGCTACTTTCCATTTTGCCATTAAAACCACTTCCTTAAAATATTTTTTACTATTCACATTTTACCATTTTAGAGTAAAATAATAAATAGATAATATGCTCAAAAAAGTGGACTATATTAACATATAATATGCGATTTGCATTGACAAAACAAATCAAAACCTGTATAATAAATCTTAAAGATACACAATGCATTCTACACCTTAAATCCATATACAAGCGAGGTAATCAAATGTATTACAAATTCAAGCTTTTGACACTTCCTAAAATCACAAATTTCTATTCGGTAGTAAGAAACACCGTATGGCAGATAAGTGATAAGGATAATATTCTGATAATAATAAACGAGGGTGTATGTGAAATATCATGCAATACCGAAACTTTCACCGCAGCACAGGGAGACGTTGTTTTGATACCCGCCAACCATTCCTACTGCCGCCGCCCCATAGACAATACAATGTGCAAAATGACATATATCCATTTTTCCGCAGACAGTGAGCCGGAGCAAATCGAGTTTCAAAAGCTGACATCTGATATTGTTGAGCAGAAACGAATAATGGATACAGAAATGATTTCCGAAACTCGTTTTATGACTTACCCTCAGAATATATACCTACCAAACCACAGCACCGGATTGGATATTGATAAGCTTACGTCAATTCTTGCCGATATAACATTGTTTTCCGCAAAGCGCAAGATTACTTGTTTTTTACAGTCAAGTACGGCACTGTGCGAAATATTGATATATCTTACAAACCTTACTCTGTCGCATATCGCCGACGATGTCAATCTTGAAAATGCGGTTTCCATTCCGTATAACCTAAAAAAGGCCGTCGCATATATACGACGCCATTACACTCAAATCATAACTCTTGACGACCTTGCACGATGCTGCAATGTATCAAAGCAGCAGATGACAAGATATTTCAAGGACGCTTTCGACGACACTCCTATAAATTATGTCATAAAATATAAGATAACAAAATCCAAAGAACTGATGTTCAACCATCCTCAGCTTTCCGTAACGGAAATCGCCTATGAGTTGGGCTTTAACGATCAGCACTACTTCTCGAGGCTATTCAAAAAGATTACAGGCGAAACACCGTCACATTATAAATATCGGGTGCATCATTATACCGCAGATTAAAAAAGTCATCATCGTAGGCAGACTTCTTAATAATGTGTTCACCTCTTACTGAAAAATGAATGTAATTATGTTCTGTCATTCTTTACCTGTAAATAATCCGACCATATAGAATTTATCTCCGGTAAAATATTATCTATTTTCTGCGTTGGCTACAACAACTTTCACTGAATTGGGAGAGCAAATTCTGCGTTGATACATATGATTGGTCATAATCCTTCTTTGTCTCCTTCGTCCAAATGATTTGTCAACAGACAAAGAGAATATATAACATACTTTAATTCGCCCCTCATTGAGGGGCGAGCAGACTGTATGTATTATTTTCTCTTTTTATCTCTGTGTCTTTCTATATTTTCTTTCCAATTTCCTGCGATTGGAGTACATTGTCTTACGCAACCAACCACCTCTGATACTGCGTCAAAATTCATTCTTGTTCCTATTGAGTCTGCCTCATAAGTAACTGCTCTATCAGCAGAAATTCCAAAACCTTCGGCAGTTGAAACTGCATCAATATTCGCGCCTAAGAACAAGAACTCCCACCCGAACTCCGCTTTTTGTCTCTCTATCATTTGCTTAACTTGCGGAAGAGTAAATTCCCTACTTGCATTCTCAAACCCATCTGTTATTATTACAACCATCGTCTTGCCGGGAACTTCACTGTCAAGTGCATTCTTATGTCTGTTACCTACATGATTTATTGTTTTTCCTACTGCATCAAGAAGTCCTGTCATTCCTCTTGCAAAATATTCTTTATTGGTAATGTCCTTTACTTTGCCTATTGCAGCATGGTCATGAATCATCTCGTATTGGTCATCAAAGAGAACTGTTGTAACAGTGGCATCGCCAACTTCTTTTCTCTGTTTTTCGAGCAAACTGTTGTATCCGCCGATTGTGTCTGATTCAAGTCCACTCATCGAACCGCTTCTGTCCAAGATAAATACCATTTCAGTTAAATTTTTG
>CADBPJ010000142.1 GCA_902796445.1 uncultured Ruminococcus sp.
AAAGTGCGCCCTCTTTTTTATGATGTACCCATTGAACATGAAACATTTGAAAAATATATTCAGCCAGTTCAGGAGAAAATATTAGCAAACTTCAAGATGCTCGCAGCGGTATATTATTCGACATGTTCAGTCCCTGAAGATTATGCAAGGTATCATCATAAAATGTATGCCAAATTTATATATGATCCCTCGGTAGAAGAAATGGAAATATATAGTAGGATACCGCATGTTCAAAATTATGGAAAACATACTATTGAATATCCTGTAAAAAGAGAGGACCATATAGATTGGAATAAGGCGCTGTTCAATATAGTTAGAGTTTTCACAACAAAAGGTGAAATTATCCGAAATCAAAATGCAAGATGGCTTCCTTTAGCATTTTATATTCTTCATTTGACTTGGATAAATAGGTTTCTGTATTTATTTTCACCAATAACTGTTTCTATAACCGATAAAGATTTTAAACGCCGTCATAAAAATTTATGAGTAATAAAGTATATGCATTAGTGTCAATATATCACCCCAATGCAGCTGTTATTGCAAATGTTAGATCTATTTCTGAACAGGTAGATAAGATCTTCTTATGCGATAATAGTGGCACATCCAACGCGGAACTTTTTAAAGAGGTCAGCAACTCGGAATATGTGTTTAATGGTGGCAATTTAGGAATACCGACCGCGTTCAACAGAATATTGAAGAACAATAGGTTTTCACCAGAAGACTTTATAATATTTTTTGACCAAGATTCCTGCGTTAAACAAAATCATATTGAAAAGTTGATACAGGAGTATGAAGCTCTTGAGCAGAAGGGAGTCAAAGTAGGTTGTTTGGGCCCTGAATTTTATAATGTCAGTAACGGGACAACTGAAAAGCCTACTTTAAGAACGGATATTTCTGATCAATCATATATTGTGAACAATATCATAACTTCATCGATGCTATGCAAATATAATAATTTGGCAGCAGTAGGTTTTTGGAATGAGAAGCTGTTCTTGGATTTTTGTGATTGGGATATCTGCTGGCGGTTAAAAAAGGCTGGGTACAAAATCTGTATGACAAGTACTGCAGTTCTTCAACACAAGGTGGGTATTGGAGATAAGAAGGTTGGCTTTCGTAAAGTAAGAGTAAGTGTTCCGATAAGAGAGTATTATCAAGTAAGGGATGCATTGTTTTTACTTCATGAGAACTATGTACCACTTAAAATGAGACTTGTGCTATTAAAGTTTGCTTACGTACTTCCATTACAACACATTTTACTATTAGATGATAAAGAATCAAGGAAGACCTATATAAGAAAGGGATTTTCGGATTATAAAAAACGTATTTATGGTGAAATCAACTGAACGGTAAACTGATAAATTTACGAATGATAAGTAGGGTCATACATGGTAATTTACATAACGATCGCTAGTATATGCATAGCACTATCTTTGCTATTAGAACGCTTTCATCGCACGAAAACCAAAATTTTTCTATTATTTTGCATTTTTCTTTTATTATATATTTGGAGCGCTACTAGAATAAACATCGGAACAGACTATATTGGCGAAAAAAATAATTTCTCGGCAATCAATGGAGGGTGGGCAGGAAACTTATTTAAAAATGAAATTTTGTATTATTTGCTGGTGGTTGCCTTAGGCAAGGTAAGCGATGGCTTTAGAATCTATATTGCTATAATGTCTTTCTTGGCGTTGTTCCCATTGTTCGTTTTAATCGCCAAAAATATTGATTATGGTGTCACCTACGCTGTAGCGTTAATCACATGTAATTATTACCTTATATCTTTTTCGCTTGTTCGACAGTTTGCGGGAATCAGTATTTCACTGCTGGGTACATATTATTATTTGTGTGGTAGGAAAAAAACAGGATTATTATTCTTAATTCTACCAATATTTATACACAATTCGATTTTGTTTTACACCATTGCTTTTTTGATAGTTTGTTGGGCACAGCGACGAATGACTGATATACGCAAATCAGCATATTATTTGATTTATGCTGTTGTGCTAATAGCAATGAGCCCACTCATCTTTAGACTGATCGTTCTGGTAGGTAATAATATTCCATACGTAAGATATTATCTGTCTGCTGTGATGCTTACAAAAACGGAAATCGGCAGCGGTCTTGGAATCATAACACGATTTTTATCTTACTTGTTACTTTTTTGGATTATTAATTATTCAGAGTACATATCAGATTATCGAAGGATGACGAATACTCTTCTGTTGCTACTGTGCATTGTTGATGCTCTTTCCGTACAATACAACGCATTTCTTCGTGCTAGATATGTGTTCTATTATCCGGTAATGTTTTATTTTCCTATATATTCTCGTATTAACAGGACAGAAAATATACACTGTGTAAGTTTAGGAAATATTTTTGTTATAGCTATGACAGTATTGAATATTGTACAATTACCCTCAACCGCATCTATGTGGGGAAACCTACCGTATCAGTCGTGGCTACTTCCGTAATACTAAGTTTTAATGAGGTTTGTTTATGATTTATGTAATGGCTCCATATGCAACCGTGTCAGGAGGTCCTGAACTTCTTCAACAGTTGTGTTATGTATTAAATAAAAATAATTTGGAATCAAAAATCTGTTACTATTCGTCATGGATGATAACGGAACAGGGTGACGCTTCAAGAAAAAGATATTCTGTTTATGATAATCCCTCTGCAATGAAAGTGGAGGATACGCCAGATAACATTGTAGTTATTCCTGAGACGGCGACGTATCTGTTAAGAAAATTCCATAGAGCAAAGAAAGTACTCTGGTGGTTAAGTGTCGATTTCTTCTATCGAAAGAAAAGATGGAAGGACAATGTTACTACTGTGTTTGGCCTGTTAGATGGAAATGTGTTTGATAGTAACTTGTTTCACTTGTGCCAATGCAAATATGCTCAGGACTTCTTAGTTTCAAAAGGGATCAGTAAGGAGAGAACGTTCTTCTTATCTGATTATCTTAATGACGAATTTATCCAGAATGCAAAGCTTGAGGCTAACGTAGAGAAGCAAGATATTGTAATCTACAATCCCAAGAAAGGATTCGAATATACAGAACAGCTGATTAATGCTGCTCGGAATATCAAATGGGTTCCCATTCAAGGCATGACCCCCAATCAGGTAAGAGAGTTGATGCAAAGAAGCAAGC
>CADBPJ010000143.1 GCA_902796445.1 uncultured Ruminococcus sp.
AACAGCATAGCTGTGAGGGTTATTCCGTAGCGTACTCTTGTACGTGAGGAACGGTTTTCGTTCGTAGTTTGACGGCATTTAATAAAAGAAAATCTGCAGATTTGCAGATTTTCTCCGAAACAATCGGTTTTTAATGTTTTTTAGCAATTAATCTATATTTTAACATAGATTAATTCGCCGTCAAACGGTCGGTGCTGTTTTTTGCATTCCCTTGTATTTAAAACATTCTGAATACCCCTATAACTTTGCCGATAATCTCGACATTGTCGGCAATGATTGGGGACATATAATCATTTTCGGGCTGTAGTCTGAAATGGCCGTTTTCCTTGTAGAAGGTTTTTACCGTTGCATCCTCGCCGTTAATCAGTGCCGCAACGATGTCGCCGTTTTTTGCATCGGGACGCTTTTCTATTATGATATAGTCGCCATCATATATGCCTACGTTTATCATTGATTCACCGCTTACCTTGAGCATAAATATCTCGTTGTTTCCCACGTATGACATAGGAATGGGAAAGTGGCGTTCAAGCTGTTCCACTGCCGTTATCGGCACACCTGCTGTGATTTTGCCGTAGACGGGGACCTCGATATAATCCTCTTTAGTTTCAAAATCCTCTTCCTCTTCAATTTCGGGGTAGTTAATAACACGCATTGCACGATTTTTTGTCGATGCCTTTTCGATTTTACCTGCCGCCTCAAGCTTTGAAAGACGAGCATGAACGGTTGCGGGCGAATTGAGATTTACTGCCGCGCCAATCTCACGTACCGTAGGCGGGTATCCGTTTTTCTTTATTCCTTTATATATGAAATCAAGTATTTCGTAGTCTTTATCAGTTAACTTTGCCATAATATCCTCCATTTTACCGCTATTGTGCGGCACAAAATCCAACGCGGAAGAGAAGCGAGTAGGTCGTCCTTTATTCGGGACGCCGATGTACTCAGTGTACTTCAAGTTTCGAAAAAGGGCGAGATGCGACGCTTATCTTTCGCGTTATTCAGCTCCTTTAAATATATTATAACACAAATGTTCGAAAATGTCAAACGTATGTTTGATAAAAATTGAAATTTTTTGAAAAATTTTTCTTGACAAAGGACAAACTAAGTGATATAATGGTTCAGTCTGAAATAAACAGGCAAATCCTTGCCCACAGAAGGACTGTGGGACAAATGTCCATAAGGAGGTGTAGAAAATGGCAGAAACAGCAATTCACAGCTACGAAACAATTTTTATCATCGATGCAACTTTGGAGCCCGATGCAATCGAGGCAAAGAAGGCTAAGTTTGTTGAGATCATCACAAACAACGGTGAAATCGGAGAAGTTGAGGATTGGGGCAAGAGAAAGCTTGCATATCCTATAAACTTCAAGTCTGAGGGTTACTATGTTCTTGTTAATTTCAAATCAAATGTCGAATTCCCGAAGGAGCTTGACAGAAGATACAGAATTGATGAGGATATTCTCAGAACAATCATTATTCGTAAAGACGAAGTATAATTGATGGCGGTGGGACTATGAACAGAGTTATTTTGATGGGTCGCCTGACGGCAGATCCCGAGCTTAGACAGACACCACAGGGTACAGCAGTGACAAGATTTACAATAGCAGTTGATCGCCGTTTCCGTAAGGAGGGCGGACAGCAGGCTGATTTTATCACATGCGTTGCGTGGCGTCAGACCGCAGAGTTTATATGTCGTTTCTTCCAAAAGGGAAGAATGATTGCCGTTGAGGGACAGTTACAGTCACGTTCTTGGGACTCTCAGGACGGAAAACGTCAGTATGCAACAGAGGTTATAATTGACAATGCGTACTTTACAGGCTCAAAGAACGAGAGCTCAAACGGCACAAATCAGTCAACAGGAGCATATCAGACAAACTTCAGTGCACCTGAGGCCCCGACGTATTCGGCTCCTCAATCACAGTCAGATGATATGGGCTTTGTTGATTTAAGTTTTGCGAATGATATAGGCAGTGAGGACGATTTACCGTTCTAAACTGCCGAGCGTGATAAAAATTGAAGGAGGAAATTTCAATGGCTGAGAGAAATGACAGACCGCAGAGAGCAAGAAAACCAAAGCGCAAGGTTTGTATGTTCTGTGTAGACAAGGTTGAGAATATTGACTACAAGGATACAGCAAAGCTTCGCCGTTACGTTTCAGAGCGTGGTAAGATTGTTCCGAGAAGAATCAGCGGTAACTGTGCAAAGCATCAAAGACAGCTTACAACTGCAATTAAGAGAGCAAGAATTATCGCTCTATTGCCGTTCGTTGCTGAATAATCGAATTTAATACGGCTTATCCGAATTTAACGGAATAAGCCGTTATTTTTTTTGAACTTATTGTGAAACAACTTATGGGTGGAAAACAGAATTTTCAGCATATGCACATTTTCTCGCTACCTGAACAGTCTTTTTAACCTCATAAGAGTAAGTCTGTTTCTGACTAAAGGCGAATATTCCAAAACAGTGCTTAGCTCTCCGTTTTCCGCTCCCACCTGCGAAAGGCTGAATGGAGCTCCCAAATATTTCAATATATCCCTTATTTCATCTCCCGTCGGAAGTTCATCGACCACTTCAAAAATTGCCGATAGCTTTTCTTTTAATGTATCCAAATCCGCTAAACGTAAAGCATCCTTTTCGTTTCCCTTTATAATCTCATCCGCCAAATGTGAAAATCGCCCTTCAATATAGGTTTTTGAAAGTCCGTCATATTTATCTAATACATTTTCGGCTGTAACAGTTTTTGCTATTTTTTTATACTCATCACATACCAAAGCAAGCCCTACCGCAAACTCGTTGGCATGAAGATTTTTAGAGTTTAATTTTATAGTTTTAAAAATTTTGCATATCGACTCTATATGCTCACCTGCAACCTTGTAGGTGTTATCATCGCAAATCATAGTAATTTTTGAAAAATTACGCATTTCGTCTATGACGGCAGGCAGTTTTTCTATGGCATTAGGCTATATTATGAGCCTTTTTAAATATACCTCATGCTTTTTTCCACAAGGGCAGTTTTCCTTTGCAAAAGCCGAAAGTGACAATTTATCTGTTGTTCTGTCCATAATATGCATTCTCCCCGTGTTTTCTCAAATAATGCTTATCAAGCAAAGCTTGATTTGTTCTTGTCATACTGCTGATATTAAGTCCCACAAATGCCATTTTTGCACATTCCTCAAGCACCGCAATATTCTCCACAGCCTTCATAGGCGTTTTTCCCCACGCAAAAGGGCCGTGGGATGCCACAAGAACAGCCGGTATACTGTTATAATCCTTATCGGAAAAGGATTCCGTAATAACCCCTCCGGTGTTCTTTTCGTAATCTGTATTAATTTCATTCTCCGTCATATCACGGGTACAGGGTACACAGCCGTAAAAGCAGTCGGCATGAGTTGTTCCGAAGCACTCTACCCCCACCTTTGCCTGTGCAAATGCGGTAGCAAAGGTAGAATGTGTATGAACCACACCGCCTATGTCGGGGAATTTCTTATACAGCTCAAGATGGGTCGGTGTGTCGGAAGACGGATTGAAATATCCCTCAACCACATTCCCATCAAGGTCCGTAACTACCATATCCGAGGCTTTCATTTTCTCATATTCCACCCCCGACGGCTTTATAACAACCAGTCTCGTTTCTTTGTCTATTCCCGAAACATTTCCCCAGGTAAACATAACAAGCCCAAGCTCAACCAATTTTAAATTTGCTTCATACACTTCTTTTTTTAAATTTTCAAGCATAAAAAAGTTCCTTTCAGTTGACATTTTTTGATTATATTGTTATAATAACACAATGACCGAACATTGTCAATAGGTGGCTGTTATTTTGGAAAATACGCAAAACACTGCGCAAACTGTTCCAAGTAAACAAGATAAGAGTCGTGAATTTTCAAATCCGCGCAAGCTGAGAGTTGTACGAAAGGAATGGATATAAAAATGAACAAACAAAAGCGCCAAGAGCTGATAACAGAGCTGATTAAAAAGGAAGCCTTTATAACCGTTTCCGAGTTATCAAGGCTTACCTTTACGAGCCAATCAAGCATCCGCCGTGATTTGGCAGAGCTTCAGAATAAGGGAATTATAACGAGAACCTATGGCGGAGCAATGCTCTCGGGCTCTGAAACCATTGCCGCCCCCTTCGAGCGAAGGATTAACAAAAATAAATTCGAGAAAAGCCTGATTGCTAAAAAAGCCTCGTCGCTTTTAGAGGACAAACAAACAATATTTCTCGATGCTTCTTCAAGCTCATATTACTTAATTCCCCATATTGCAAAGCTCTCTTCTCCCACCGTTTTTACAAATAATATGCTCAGTGCAATAAAACTCATAGAAAATGGCGTTAAAACCTATTGCTTGGGGGGAACATCTGAAAATAACACCTGTGTACTGACAGGTTCTCTTACCCGCAATTGCATAAAAAGTCTGCATGCGGACATAATGTTTTTTTCGTCCCTTGCATTGTCCGAAAACGGAATCATTTATGGTTCCAACGAGGCGGAAACACGTGTCAGACAGCTTATGATGGAAAACTCCGATACTACAGTATTTTTATGCGACTCGGGCAAGCTGAAAATGCACTCGCATTTTGTATTGTGCAACGCCGAAGAAATAGATTATATTTTCTGCGACAAAAACATTGATTTCCTTTGATTTATTCATTAGACTTTAGGAAAACACTTGGAAAACTGTTAATATCCTAATAAAATTGTTGTTTTCAGGAGGTATGTTGAAGTGTCACCCATCATTGACAATTCAACACTGCTACGTTATTTTTTTCCAAATTTCCCTTGAAAATGGGTGAAAATTGTGTTATAATATAATGGATATTTTATAGGTAAGGGGTGGTCAAAAATGTTAATGGATTTGCATAACCATACGGTTTTTAGTTATGACGGGTCAAATACTCCCGAGGAAATAATTGAAAATGCAATCCGCTCAGGCTTTGATGCTGTGGGGATTTGTGACCATCAGTTCACCATAAAAACGAATTTAAAAGAGTATATTGCTTATATAAAAAGATGCAAGGAAAAGTACAGAAAGGATATAAAAGTCTTTGTGGGGCTTGAGGTGAGTGTCTGCCCTATGCCTGATGATTTTTCGCCAAATGACATAGATGGACTTGACTATATCCTTTTAGAACGGCTTGATAAGCCGGGTGCATCATCTCTTGACGAGTGTATAAAGCTTCGCCGAAAGCTTAACTGCCCTGTGGGATTTGCCCATTGTGATGTGTTTGGTATGAGCGAAAAATACAACCTTGATATGTTGGAGCTTATGAGGAGGGAAAACATATTCTGGGAGCTTAATACGTCAGGAAATTACAACTATTACTATGATTTTCTCACTAACGAGGATAAGCGACAGGCAGTAAAACAGTCGGGTGTGGGCGTAAGTGTTGGCTCGGACACCCATGCTGTCTTTGAATATAGAAAGAAACAAATCATCAAAGCAAACGAATTGGTACGCAAGATGTTACTGCCGATGCCGTTTGCGATGTACAGATAGAGAGGTAAAGCAAAATGTCAGATTGGAAGCTTCATACACCTAATGGTGTAAATGATGTGTTGCCCGCAGAATGTGCGGTAAAAAAGGAAATTGAAAATACTATATGGACAGTGTTTGCATCATTTGGGTATAAAGAGGTAGAAACTCCGTCCTTTGAATATTATGATTGCTACAGCGGTGAGAGAGGACAGATAACCCAGGAAAAGCTATATAAGTTTTTTGATGAACAGGGCAGAATTTTAGCATTACGTCCCGATTTTACCACGTCAATCGCAAGAATGGCGGCAACTAAAGCATCGAATGAAATTACACCCATAAGGTATATGTATACGGGCAGTGTCTACAGAGCCGAGCATACAGAGGGCGTACGAAACCGTGAAATAACACAGAGCGGAATTGAGCTAATCGGCTCATACAGCCCAAAGGCAGATGCAGAGGTAATTGTTGCGGCAATGGAGGCGGTAACGGCGCTTGGTATTGACGAATTTTCAATGGAAATCGGTCAGGTAGGCTTTTTTAACGGACTTGTTGAACAGCTTGGACTTGACGAGGCAACAACAGAAATGCTCCGCGAGAGCATTGACTCAAAAAATTCGTCAGGCATAAAGAATATAGTAAATAACCTTGACATTGACGAGGATATAAAACGGCTTATGATTGATTTGCCGTATCTTTTCGGTGACGTTGACATAATAGACAGAGCAGATGTTAAGGGTCTTAACGAAACATCAAAGGCGGCACTTGATAATCTCCGCAAGATATATGAATTGCTTACACTTTACGGCTTTGAGCAGTACATTTCACTTGATCTTGGAATGTTGCAGAGTATTGACTACTACACAGGCTCAATATTTAAGTGCTATACACGCGGTGTCGGTTTCCCTATAGCCGCAGGCGGAAGATACGATAATCTCATGGGCGGATTTGGTAAAACGATGGGCGCTGTCGGCTGTGCTATAGGCATAAACAGGATTATGCAGATATACAAGGGTGAGAGTGCATCTGTTGCATCAACTCTTGTGTTTGCCCAAGAGGATGCGGACGGACTTGCATATGAGCTTATAAGCAGTCTGCGAATAAACGGCTGTCTGTGCGAAATGTACCTTGGTGACAGCTTCCCGTCATCATTAGAGTACGCAAAAAGAACGGACAATACGTGTATTCTGCGTGTATTCGCAGATAAAAAGCTTATGATTTATGATTTAGACCGTGATGAAACCATAGAAACGGATTTGGACACGTTTATGGGTTATGACGATATGTTTGAGGAGCCCATTGGCGAGGAAACTCCGCAGGATATGGGATTCAGACAATTTTAAGGTGAGGAGAACACGAGAGAAAATGAGATACTTGACAGTTGCATTGGCAAAGGGCAGACTTGCAGAATTGGCAATGGATATATTCACCGAAATCGGAATGGATTGCTCGGAAATGAAAGAGAAGTCCAGAAAGCTTGTATTTACAGATGAAAAGAACAAAATGAAATTCATACTTGTAAAGGCATCGGACGTTCCTACATATGTAGAATATGGTGCGGCAGATATAGGTATAGTTGGCAAGGACACACTTTTAGAGGAAAACAGAAACCTATATGAGATGGTAGATTTAGGCTTTGGCAAATGCCGTATGTGCGTA
>CADBPJ010000144.1 GCA_902796445.1 uncultured Ruminococcus sp.
ACGGAGAGATGCGTGATTTATGATGTACGGCAAAAGGGGAAAACGCCGAAGTGGAAGCAGTCGCAATGCTTTTGCTGGTTGTGCCGTAAATAACGGTATGACTGTCACCGAATGGTGGAGTGCTATCGCAATAAACGTAAGTTTTGAGCGGGCAATAGCATTAAGCTGTTGCTTTAATTTATATAGAAAGGTATTGGAAAAACACTATGAAAAAAGAAAAATACAAAGTTGGAATTATAGGTGCAACAGGTATGGTTGGCCAAAGATTTATTACTCTTTTGGCAGACCACCCCTGGTATGATGTTGCGGTACTTGCCGCATCACCGAGAAGTGCAGGAAAAGCATATAAAGATGCTGTCGGTGCAAAATGGTGCATGGACGGAGAAATCCCTGCAAATATTGCGGATATGACGGTAATGAACGCAACTGACGATGTAGAAAAGATTGCAGGAATGGTAGATTTCGTATTCTGTGCAGTTGATATGAACAAGGACGAGATAAAGGCACTTGAGGAAAGATATGCAAAGGCTGAATGTCCTGTTGTTTCAAACAACAGTGCACACCGTCATACACCCGATGTACCGATGATTATCCCTGAGATAAACCCTGAGCATCTTGACATTATTCCCGCTCAGCGTGAAAGACTTGGTACAAAGCGTGGTTTTATAGCAGTTAAGTCAAACTGTTCTTTGCAGTCATATTTGCCTGCAATGGCAGTAATTAATGAGAAATACCCTATTGACCATGCATTGGTAACAACATACCAGGCAATATCAGGTGCTGGTAAGACATTCGAAACATGGCCTGAAATGGTAGATAACCTTATCCCGTATATCGGCGGAGAGGAAATGAAATCAGAGGTTGAGCCGAACAAGATATTGGGTAAGATTGCGGGCAAGGAGATCGTTCCGTCAACTGATCTTGCTATTGAGTGTCAGACATACCGTGTGCCTGTATCAAACGGACACACAGCCGCAATATTCTTCTCATTCAAGGACGGAGTAAAGAAACCATCAGTTGAAGAAATGGAAAATATGTGGAGAGAATACAAAGGTGAGCCGCAGACACTTGAGCTTCCCCATGCACCAAAGCAGTTTATATACGTTCACACAGAGGCAGAGGAACCATCAATGCCCCAGATTAAAACCGCACGTGAAATTGACGGCGGTATGGCAATCTCGTGCGGACGTTTGCGTGAGTCAACACAGTATGACTACAAGATGGTATCAATGAGCCACAACACCCTAAGAGGTGCGGCAGGCGGAGCTGTTCTATTGGCAGAACTTCTCACTGCCAAGGGTTGGATGGACTAAAAATTGATTATCTCACCATTTTTTGAAGCTCGACGTATAAACATACGCCGTCGCTTCTCAAAATGGCAATCTAATCAATTTTCCCTTAACGCCACGGAGTTAGACATATAAACGTGCGTCGGTATCTTTTCAGGTGGCAACCTGAACAATTTTCCCTTATAGTGAAAAAAGAATTGAAAAATATATTTTTTGAAAGGAGTAAAACAATATGGCAAAGACATTACCATTTACCGGCTCTGGTGTTGCGATAATAACACCCTTTGACGGCAATACAACAAATTATGATGCACTTGGCGAATTGATTGATTGGCAAATCGAGCAAGGCACAGATGCTATAATTATATGCGGAACAACAGGCGAGGCATCAACAATGCCCGATGCGGAGCATCTTGCCGCAATCGAATATACGGTAGAAAGAGTAGCCAAGAGAGTTCCTGTTATTGCAGGAACAGGCTCAAATGAAACTGCACACGCAATCGAGCTTTCAAAGAAGGCAGAGGAGCTTGGCGCTGACGGATTATTGCAGGTAACACCATACTACAACAAGACAACACAAAAGGGACTTATAGCACATTTCGGTGCTATTGCCGATGCGGTTAATATCCCGATTATATTATATAACGTACCCTCAAGAACAGGTGTAAATATTTCAATTCCTGTTCTTAAGGAGCTTGCAAAACGTGACAACATTGTCGCAATCAAGGAGGCAAGCGGTAATATAAGCTATACTGCGCAAGTTGCGGCAGAGGTGCCTGAACTATACATATATTCAGGTAACGATGATATGATAGTGCCTGTTATGTCACTTGGCGGTAAGGGTGTAATTTCTGTTCTTGCAAATGTAATGCCGAAAGAAACACACGAACTTTGCAAGGCATACCTTGACGGAGAGTGCACAAAGGCGACTAAAATGCAGCTTGATTTGCTTGATCTTGTGAACGCACTGTTCATTGAGGTCAACCCAATCCCTGTAAAAACAGCGATTAACCTGATGGGTAAGAATGGAGGAAACCTCCGTCTGCCGCTTGTTGATATGGCAGACGATACTTTGGCAAAGCTAAAGGCGGTAATGGCAAAACATTCTCTCATATAATTTGATTTTAAGGTGAATATAAATGATAAAGCTTATAATGAACGGATGTAACGGAAAAATGGGTCAGGTAATCTCGCGTCTTGCAGAAGAGGACAGTGAGGTAGAGATAGTTGCAGGTGTTGACATAAACACGCAAATAAAGAATACCTACCCCGTATATACATCAATAGATGAATTTGATGGCGAAGCAGACGTTGTGATCGACTTTTCGCACCCGTCATGCTTAAACAATGTACTTAACTACTGCAAGAGGACAAAAACAGCTGTCATTCTTGCAACAACAGGCTTTTCCGCTGATGACAAAGCAAATTTCGAGGCAGCATCAAAGGAAATACCCGTATTCTTCTCAGCGAATATGAGTTTAGGAATAAACCTGCTTATTTCTCTTGCAAAACAGGCGGCAAAGCTGTTAGAGGGTAATTTCGATATTGAAATTGTGGAAAGACACCATAACAAAAAGCTTGATGCGCCAAGCGGTACGGCATTGGCAATCGCAGATGCTATAGACGAAACTTTGTCATATCCGGCAGAATATGTATTTGACCGCCATAATGTACGCCGTCAGAGAAAATCAACTGAAATCGGCATAAGCGCAGTTCGTGGCGGTACAATAGTGGGTGACCACGAGGTAATCTTTGCGGGAAATGACGAGGTTATCGAGCTTTCGCACCATGCGGCAAGTAAAGAGGTTTTTGCAGTAGGCGCAATTAAAGCGGCAAAATTTATGTGCGGAAAAAGTGCAGGAATGTACAATATGGATATGCTCGTAGCAGAAACCATATAAAAGCAGTGGATATATCACTATAATACAAGGGGCTGTTGCTTAACGCAACAGCCCCTTGTTCTTGTTTGGCGACAATCATACTATCCGTACAACTAAAAAAGGTGTACGGAGGGCCGCACACCGAAAAATGTACAGCTCCTGATGCTGAAGAATTGAATAACGTATATGTGTAACGTGTACTCAAAACAGAGCGTACATTTTTACCAAAATAAAAACGTTACCCATAACGCACAATAATTCAATTCCTCAGCATCTTTATTATACCACAAAATATACCAAAAATCAAGATATAAATTTTCTATTAATTTTTGTAAAAAACTATAGATTTTTTTTTATAATTGTTGTATAATAAAAGGTAGTATAAAAATGGGGGCAGTTTATCGTGCTGCCGTTGAAATTTTGTGATACAGATAAGAAAGGGATGGTTTAATGGAAAGCATTTTGAAAATTCTTGATAATGAGCAAGGCATGATAGATATAGCTAAAATTGCCTCCAAATCAGGAAAATCGGAGGCGGAGCTTGCCGCAGAGATTAAAGAGCTTGAAAAAAACCATATAATAGTAGGCTACAAAACGATAATTAATTGGGAAAAGACAGACCGTGATCTTGTAACGGCATTGATTGATTTGCGTGTTACACCACAGCGCGGAGAAGGCTTTGACAAGGTAGCAGAAAGAATATATAAATACCCACAGGTGCGTGCATTATATCTTATGTCGGGTGCCTATGACTTATCGGTTATGATAGAAGGTGCTACAATGAAAGAGGTGGCACTGTTCGTTGCACAGAAGCTTGCGCCAATGGAATCGGTAATATCAACAGCAACGCACTTTGTACTCAAAAAATACAAGGCAGAGGGCGTTATATTCAAGGACGACGGAAAGGACTCAAGACAGGTAATAACACTATGAATTTAGATAAATTAGTAAATCCTACGGTGGATGCATTGCCACCATCAGGCATACGTAAATTTTTTGATGTTGTAAGTACTATGAAGGATGCAATATCTCTCGGTGTCGGCGAGCCTGATTTTGTAACACCCTGGCCCATACGTGAGGCAGGAATATACAGCCTTGAAAAAGGTCAGACATACTATACAGCAAACAGCGGACTTATAGAATTGCGTGAAGAAATCTGCACATATACAAAACGTAAATACGGTGTAGAGTATGATGCAAGGTCACAGGTGCTTGTAACGGTAGGCGGTTCAGAAGCTATAGATGCTATGATACGCAGTGTGGTATGTCCAGGTGATGAGGTTCTTATCTGTGAGCCCAGCTTTGTGTGCTACAAACCGCTTACGATTATGGCGGGTGGTGTACCTGTTATAATCGAAACAAAGGAGGAGGACGATTTCCGCCTTACACCTGAGCAGTTAAAGGCAAAAATAACAGATAAAACTAAGCTTTTGATTTTGCCGTTCCCTAATAACCCCACAGGTGCGGTTATGAGTAAATCTGATCTTGAGGCTATAGCTGATATCTTGCGTGGCACAGATGTTCTTGTTTTGTCAGATGAGATATATGCAGAATTGCGGTACAGTGACGAAAAGCATGTGCCATTCTCAAAGATTGACGGAATGTATGACAGAACTGTAGTTGTAAACGGTTTTTCAAAAGCATTTGCAATGACAGGTTGGAGATTGGGCTATGCTATGGGTCCTGAGCGACTTATAAAGCTTATGACAAAGGTGCATCAGTACGGCATAATGTCATCGCCAACAACAAGTCAGTATGCGGCAATAGAAGCATTGAAAAACTGTGATGATGATGTGGTAAAGATGTGTGATGAATACAACAACCGCCGTCGTGTAATCGTTGACGGTTTCCGTAATATGGGGCTTTCATGCTTTGAGCCATATGGTGCATTTTACGTCTTCCCGTGTATCAGAAAAACAGGTATGACAAGCGAGGAGTTCTGTAATAGTCTTCTTGAGGAGGAAAAAGTGGCAGTAGTGCCCGGTAATGCATTCGGCGAGTGTGGAGAGGGCTTTATACGTTGTTCATATGCGTATTCTATAGAAAATATCGAGGAAGCGTTAGTCCGTATTGCGAGATTTGTAGAAAGACACGCAAACTGATTCAGAAAGGAAATGATGGCGTGAAAAGGTATTTAAAATACATAAAGCCATACAAACTATATTTTATCCTTGGTCCGCTCCTGATGCTTACAGAGGTTGCGGGCGAAATCGTACTGCCCAGACTTGTTGGTGAAATGATTGACAAGGGCGCAACAGGAATGGCAGGCGAAGGTTTTATTATACGGCAGGCACTTTTGATGATAGGCTGTATAGTAATAATGATTTCAGGCGGTATAAGCGGTCACTATTTTTCAATTAAAGGCGCCGTAAATTTCAGCTCGGATTTGAGAAAAGCAGTTTTTGACAAGATACAGGATTTTTCGTTCAAGAACATAGACAGCTTTTCTACAGGCTCGCTTATTACACGACTTACAAACGATATAACTCAAATAATGAATATAACCCGAATGGGTCTTATTATGGCAGTGCGTTCGCCAGGTATGTTGATTGGTGGAATAATAATGGCATTTTCCATTAACAAAAGCTTAGCATCTATTTTGCTTGTGCTGCTTCCTGTTCTTGCAATATCAATATTCCTGATAATGCGTACGGCTATGCCGAGATTTGCAAGAATGCAGGCGGGGATAGACAACCTGAACTCAAAAACACAGGAAAGTATAACAAACGTAAGGGTTATAAAATCATTTGTTCGTAAGGAAAGAGAAATAACAAAATTTGATAATGCAAACGACGAGCTTTGCAATGCAACCCTTAGTGCAATTAAAATAATGGTCTTGGCAATGCCTGTAATGATGCTGTGTATGAACGTGGCAACTCTTGCAACGCTATGGCGCGGCGGAAATGTCGTAATTGGCGGAGCACTCGAGGTTGGCTCACTTAATGCAATTATTCAGTACATAACGCAAATCCTTAGCTCGCTAATGATGCTTTCAATGATGATTATAAACTCATCACGTGCAATAACATCATTTAAGCGTGTAGGTGAAGTGCTTGACACACATCCCGACCTGACAGATGAGGATGCTAAGTATAAGGACAAAAAGGTTAGAGAGGGCAAGGTTGAGTTTAAGAACGTGTCCTTCAGATACCATACAAGCAACAAGGAAAATGTAATTTCAAATATATCCTTTACGGCAGATGCAGGGAAAACTCTGGGCATTGTGGGTGTAACAGGCTCAGGAAAAAGCTCGTTGGTATCACTAATCCCAAGACTTTATGATGCAAACGAAGGCACAGTTTTAGTAGACGGTATAAATGTTAAGGATTACAGTCTTGAAAACCTCCGTGACGGTGTGGGAATGGTATTGCAGAAAAATGTGCTGTTCTCAGGCTCTATTGCAGAAAATA
>CADBPJ010000145.1 GCA_902796445.1 uncultured Ruminococcus sp.
ACAGATGCTTTTCAGAGGTCAGAATATACTTGGTTATCGTCACTATGCTGACGATATAGTTAAGTATTTTGTACAGGCATCAATCGCAAATGGTATTGATGTATTGAGAATATTCGATGCTCTAAACGATGTACGTAACCTTGAATGTGCTATAAATGCAACAAAGGAATACTGTGCAAAAGAGGGCAGGGGTCATGTTCAGGCAACAGTTTGCTACACAACCTCAGAATTCCATACTAACGAAAGCTTTGTAGAGCTTGCAAAACAGCTTGAGGGTATGGGTGCAGACTCAATCTGTATCAAGGATATGGCGGGTCTATTGAAACCATATATAACATATGACCTTGTATCAAAAATGAAAGAGGCTGTTAATATTCCTATTCAGCTTCACACTCACTATACATCAGGTGAGGGCTCAATGGTATACTTAAAGGCAATAGAAGCAGGTGTTGACGTTGTTGACTGTGCATTGTCGCCTATGGCTATGGGTACGTCACAGCCGCCGACAGAACCGCTTGTTGCAGCATTGCAGGGTACACCTTACGATACGGGCCTTGACCTTGACAAGCTTATTGAGGTATCAAACTACTTTAAGCCGTTGCGTGAAAAGTATATCGAAAGCGGGTTAATGAACCCGAAGGTAATGGGCGTTGATGTAAACACATTAAAATATCAGGTGCCTGGCGGTATGCTTTCAAACCTTGTTTCACAGCTTAAGGCGCAGGGCAGAGAGGATGCATTTGATGCAGTTCTTGAAGAAGTACCAAAGGTAAGAGCAGATCTTGGATATCCTCCGCTAGTAACTCCTACATCACAGATAGTAGGTACACAGGCAGTGCTAAACGTACTTATGGGTGAGAGATACAAGATGGTTTCTAAGGAAACAAAGGGTATTGTTCGGGGCGAGTATGGTAAGTGTCCGGGTGAGATTGCTCCTGAACTTGTGAAGAAGATAATAGGTGACGAGGAAAGAATTACTTGCAGACCTGCTGATAAGCTAAAGCCTGAACTTGAAAATATGAAAAAGGCATGTGCTGAATGGACAAGACAGGAGGAGGACGTATTATCATACGCATTGTTTGACCAGGTAGCAGTTAAGTATTTCAAGTACCGTGAAGCAAACCTTGACAAGGTTGACAATACATTGGTAGACAGAGAGAATCAAGTATATCCTGTATAATGATAAAATCCGAGTAACATCGCGTTGCTCGGATTTTATATTAAAATAATATGTCGTTCTTTCTCTTTTGCATACTTTACAGTGTAAGCTGTACCGCCTGTGCTTCGTTTACAGTATGCAATACCATATAGCGCATCATTTACCATAGCCTTATTACGCAACTGCATACACCCTGAAATATAGGGCATATCAGAAATAAATCTATAATCGTCCGCGAGAAGCTTTATACTGCTCCATATCTTTTTATCGTATTCTTTCCAATTTTCTGATTGATTTGTGCATGGAAGGTATAGATGAAGCTTGATATGTGGATATATTTCTTTGAGTTCTATAATAAGCATTGCTGCTAAAGTGTCAAACCCCAAGGCTCCTCCTGTAATAAAATGAGATATATTCTTTTTTGTTATAAGTTCAATGCAGACCTCTTTCGTTTTTTGATACGTATCCTGACGAAAAGCTTTAGGGATAACCCTGTGCCCTGTGAAAAAGCATGCATTATTAATGTAAAATGTATTCATAATTTTTCTCCTGAGTACATTATACATCATAAGTATAGAAAAGTCAATTGACATATTCTTTAATGTGTGATAAAATATGTATGATATTGCATAACATATGATTTAGGTGGTGAAATACAATGATATGTAACATATGCGGTGCAGAAATACCGAACGGCGAGAATACTTGCAAATACTGCGGAAATGTAATGAATGTACCCGAGAGAAAAGAAAGCATAGATCAAACACGGCGGGTTGAAATCCCGAAAAGACCTGATCCAGATCCTCCTGTAACTCATCATTACGAAAATGTATATCATGATAACAGGAAGAATGGAAAATATTGTATAAAATGCGGCAGACCTCTTGATGGTGCTACAAATAAATGTATAGTATGTGATGCTGCGGCTGTGAGCAGAAGAGCATATACTAATGAGGAATTTAAAAACAGGGAGATGAACATAATGGCTCAAAAGAAAAAGAAGAAAAAGCAGACGAACACAGTGTTAAAAGTTACTCTCGCAATTTTGGCAACTATAGTATTATTCTTGGCTGCTATTATATTTGCCTTGGGTATGTCAAAACGTTTAGGTATAGGGGGGAATGATGATAATTCAAGTAATGCATCAGTATCTGTAACATATAAACCGAAAAAAACTGCTGATCCTGATTGGGAGCCCGAAAATATCGGTACTCCAAGACCTACAGCAAAGCCTACTGTTAAGCCTACAGATGAACCTGTAAGAACACCTGTTCCAAATTCTACAGCAGACCCTGTAGATGAGCGAGGCGGCAAGTATTTATATAACACAGATAAAAAGATAATTACGGTAAGCGAGCTTGATAAATATAAAAATCAAAGCAACGGACGAGAAACAATAAAGAGAATTTATTGGGAAATATATGCACGTCACGGATATACATTTGATGATGATTTGGCAGATTATTTTGAAACAAACCATAGCTGGTATATGCCTACAACATCCGATAAATCAAAGGTCGAGAGTCAGTTCAATAGCTTCGAAAAAGAGAATATCAAAATTATCGAGGACTATCAGAAAAAACAAGGCTGGAGACAATAAAATTAAAGCGTAAATAAGAAAGGAAAATACTATGGAATACTCAAATAAATTTGTGTGTGAGGATACGGAATATTCAACCTATGAAAAACACATTCCTGCACCTATTTTCAGAAAACGCTTTACACTTGATCAAAAGGCGGACACTGCAGAAATCACTATATGCGGCTTGGGCTTTTATGATTTGTATATAAACGGTATAAAAATCACAAAAGGCTATCTTGCACCATATATTTCAAATACTGACCACTATACCTATTTTGATAACTACGATATAGCACAGTATCTTAATGTCGGCGAAAACGTAATCGGCATAATGCTTGGTGACGGATTTTTAGTTGGTAAGACTCGTACGTGGGATTTTAAGGACAACGTAATGAACTCAGCACCTATGCTTGCGTTAAAGACAGAAATAAAATGCGGTGATGAAGAAATCGCATTTGAAGCCGATGAATTTGTATGCAAAAAAGGACCTATCCTATTTAATGATGAACGTAGCGGAGTGTTTTATGATGCACGGCTTTGGGAAGATGGCTGGAACGACATTGGTTTTATTGAAAATGGCTGGCATAAGCCTATACAGGCGGTACGCCCTCGTGGTGTCGCAAAACAATGCACAGCAGAGCCGATAAAGGTTTATCGTGAGATTAAGCCTGTAAGTATTACAAAGGGCGAGATGCAACCATACGGATGGTTACATACATCAGTATCTGTATTACAAACGGTTGAAAAAGCGGCAAAGCTTACAGGCGGATATATTTACGATTTCGGCGAGAACAATTCAGGTATTTACCGACTCAAAATAAAGGGTGAGTGTGGTCAGAAAATCAGTCTCCAGTGTGCAGAGCAACTCAACAACGGCAAGCTTGACTACGATAATATACACTTCTATCCTGATGGCTATTCACAGCGTGATATATACTACCTAAAGGGTGATGGCGAAGAAATATTTGAGCCAATGTTTACATATCATGGTTACAGATACGTTTACGTTTCGGGTATAACCGAGGAGCAGGCAACAACTGATTTATTGACATATCTTGTTATGAGCTCGGATTTAGAGGAGAGAGGTACATTTGAATGTTCAGATGATATGGTAAATGCCATATACCAAATGGGCAGACGAAGCGATATATCAAATTTCTTCTATTTCCCAAATGACTGTCCTCATCGTGAAAAGAACGGCTGGACAGGTGATGCATCAATGTCAGCAGAGCATATGATAATGACAATAGGTGCGGAAAATTCATGGCGTGAATGGCTGAATAATATACGTGCTGCACAAAAGGAAGACGGAATGCTTCCGGGTATTGTGCCTACAGATAAATGGGGGTATGAATGGGGCAATGGCCCTGCTTGGGACAGTGTGCTGTTTAACCTGCCGTATTTTGCGTACAAGTTCCGCAACGATACCCAAATAATTGAAGAAAATGCAGCTGCTATGCTTCGTTATCTTGAATATATATCAAAAAAGAGAGATGAACGTGGTATAGTTGAGTGCGGGCTTGGCGATTGGGTCCCTGTTGGTAAAGGAGCGGATGAATATGACTCTGCACTTGGTTTTACAGACAGTGTAATGGTACTTGATATGTGCCGTAAAGCATCAGTGATGTTTAATGCTGTCGGCTTGAATTTGCATAAGAAGTTTGCAGATACATTAGCTAATGAGATGCTTACTGCAATCCGCAATGAGTATGTCGATTTTGATACATACGTAGTCAGAAACAGATGCCAGACATCACAGGCAATGGCGATTTACTATGATGTATTTTATGATGATGAAAAGAAAAAAGGCTTTGAAGTGCTAAAGGACATAGTAAAAGAGGATAATTACAGCTTTACATGCGGATTTTTGGGCATACGTGTATTATTCCACGTTCTTGCACAGTTTGGTGAGGCAGAAACGGCATATCATATGATAACGAAAAAAGAATATCCATCATACGGACATTGGGTAGAAAAGGGTGAAACAACGTTTCTTGAACATTTTATGGAGTATGACGAATATTATCATGAATCTAAAAACCATCATTTCCTTGGCGATGTAGTAAACTGGTTTATGAGCACAATCGGCGGACTGAAGGTTGAGAGCCATAATTTTGTGAAGGTAAGTCCGTGCTACTTAAAGGAAATTGATTGGTGCAGAACAACCCATAAGCTACCAAACGGAGAAATAGAAATCTATTGGGAGCGGAAGGATGATGGAGAAATTGACCTCAAAGTACGTACTACAGGGGATGTACAGTATGAAATTGTATAATTGATTTAGTCATTATATTTTGCGGTTGTTGTCTATACAATTTGAAAGTAAATATATTATATAAAAAATTTTTTTGGAAGATATAAAAAGACAGTTCACATCAATGTGTGATATACTCCCCTTAGAATAGTATTGAAATATTTTTGTTATTTCAAGTGTCTACTCTAAGGGGCTTATATCATTAGTCAATAGCCTCTTTTCATATTTAAACCTTGACTATCTTTCCGCAACCTATCTTTTTCCCTGCGTTGCCTGATGGCTGTGTGGTAAAATCGTCTTTATTTTCGTGAATTACAATCACTTTATTTATTATTTCATCAATCTTAAATCTATTCGTAAGTACTGACATATATGCAAATCCGTCATTGCCTATAAGTGGGGGCAGATCGCCTGCATGATAGGGATGGGGGCATCCGTACGGATTATAATGTGTTTTTGCATTAGCAAACTGGTCATCCTTGCTACCTGTACAGCTTTCACCTTCGTGTATGTGCAGTGCAAATATTCCTCCGTTACATATTTTATCACGCGGTAGCCTTGAAACTTTAATAGTTACCAAAACACCTTTGTCTGTTTGTGTAAATGTCGCTGTGCCGTTCAGGTCGGGATAGCCGTTTCCTCCGCGTATTTGTGCCATTGCATTAACTGATTGTTTGCTTTTATACATATTAAAACCTCCTCATATTATAATATGTAAAAAAGAAAAAAGCGACATTACAAAAAATAATTAAGCAACAAAAAATCACGCAAGATGAAATTGCGGAATTTTTAATATCTCATATTATTTTTCACTGCTCGGTCAATGTTACGCTTTGCATCACGACGTGCAATATCCTCACGTTTATCGTATAATTTTTTACCTTTCACGAGTGCAAGTTCTACCTTTACAAGTGAGTTTTTTAAATATACCTTTAACGGAACGAGGGACAATCCTTGTTCTTTAAGTTGTTGGGAAAGCTTTAAAATCTCACGTTTATGCATCAAAAGCTTTCTTTCACGCAACGGGTCACGGTTAAATATATTTCCTTTTTCAAAAGGGGAGATATTCATCCCCTTAATCCAAACCTCGCCATTATTTATACCGGCATACGCATCTGTAATATTTACTTTACCATCACGCACTGATTTTACTTCTGTGCCGAACAGTTCAATTCCGCATTCGTATGTTTCAAGAATAAAATATTCATGTCTTGCTTTCTTATTTTGTGAAATGATTTTAATATTTGACTTATTCTCTGCCATAGTCATACCTCATATTGAATAATTTTATGTGTTAAGTATACCATATATTGAGTAAAATGTAAAGTTTTTTTGAAAATATAAAGTTTTTTCTTAAAATAACTTGATTTATTCCTTGAAATAGTGTAAAATAGAAATACAATAATATTTTTATAAGTGTTTGGGAGGATATTCATGAGCGAAATAAGATTCGATTATGAAAAGGCTAAAGGCTTTATATCAGATGCCGAGCTAAAGGCATTAGCACCTTATGTGAAGGTTGCACACGATACTGTTCAGAACAAAACAGGGGCTGGAAATGACTTTTTAGGATGGGTAGATTTACCTATTGACTACGATAAAGAGGAGTTTGCACGAATTAAAAAAGCAGCTGAGAAGATAAGAAATGATTCTGATGTACTTATCGTTATCGGCATAGGCGGATCATATCTTGGTGCAAGAGCGGCTATAGAGATGTTATCACATTCATTCTATAACTCTGTATCAAAGGATATGCGTAAGGGACCTCAAATATTTTATGCAGGAAACAGCATAAGCTCTACTTATTTGGCAGACCTTATTGAAGCTGTAAAGGACGTAGATTTCTCTGTAAATGTTATTTCAAAGTCAGGCACAACGACAGAGCCTGCTATAGCATTCAGAGTATTCAAGGAAATTCTTGAAAAGAAATACGGCAAAGAGGGTGCAAAGTCAAGAATATATTCGACAACCGACAAGGCTCGTGGTGCACTAAAGACACTTTCAGATTCTGAAGGCTATGAAACATTTGTAGTGCCTGACGATGTAGGCGGAAGATTTAGTGTATTGACAGCAGTAGGTTTACTACCGATAGCTGCCGCAGGCATTGACATTGATGCAATGATGCAGGGTGCAGCAGATGGTAGAACATTGTATTCAAATCCTGATATGGATAAAAATCCATGTTATCAGTATGCGGCAGTAAGAAACTGCTTGCTAAGAAAATGTAAAAACATCGAAATGATGATAAACTTTGAACCGTCATTGCACTATTTTGGTGAATGGTGGAAACAACTTTATGGCGAGAGTGAAGGAAAGGATAATAAGGGTATTTTCCCGGCGGCGGCAGATTTCTCAACAGATTTGCACTCTATGGGACAGTATATCCAGGACGGACAGAGAATGTTGTTTGAAACAGCTATTCTTGTTGATGCACCGAGAAAGGATATTACAATAGAGGCAAACGACGATAACCTTGACGGCTTGAATTTCTTGTCAGGCAAGACTCTTGACTATGTAAATCTGCAGGCGGCACAGGGAACAGCACTTGCCCATACAGATGGCGGAGTTCCTAATCTTGCTGTACGTGTACCTGAGCTTAATGCATATAATTTTGGTAAGCTTGTGTATTTCTTTGAAATGGCTTGTGCGATTTCAGGATATATTCTTGGTGTAAACCCATTTGACCAGCCTGGTGTTGAAGCATATAAAAAGAATATGTTTGCTCTTCTTGGTAAGCCTGGATATGAGGATATGCAGTCAGAGCTATTAGCAAGACTTAGTAAATAATTATGATTTTATAACGGAGGTGTGTTATCCTCCGTCATAATATAAAAATTAAACAATGGAGGACAATATTATGATTAAACTATTAATCGGTACAAAAGGAACAGGAAAAACAAAAGCACTTATTGAGCAGGTAAATGCTGCATCATCAGTTGCAAAGGGAAATGTCGTATTCATTTCAAACAATACATCAAGTGCAATGTTTGACATTTCAAGAAATGTAAGAATGACAGATACTACTGATTTTGATATAGTAAACTACAGCGAGTTTGAAGGATTTATTTGCGGTATCATCAGCGGTAACTACGATATAACAAACATTTTTGTTGATGGTTTGTTTAAAATTGTTAAGAGTGATGACCTTGATGGTCTTGAGACTTTCCTTACAAGACTTGAAAAGATCAGTAAAAAGTTTGACATCTCATTTGTTTTATCATTGAGTATTGATGCAAACACTGCTCCTGATTACGTTAAAAATCTTGCGTAAATAGAGAATAAATAAAACTGAACATAATAAAGGGCGATACTTTTAAGACTAATTCCCAGCATTGATGTTGTGGTATCGGACTGCCTATAAAGCAAACGCCCTTTAATTTTTTTATACCGCACTATTGCGGTGAGAATGGAGATTAAAATGCAATATCGAAGTACGAGAAATAATAACATAAAGGTTAATTCTGCAATGGCTATAAAGCAGGGACTTTCAGAGGAAGGCGGTCTTTTTGTACCTGAATCTTTCCCGAAAGTGTCTTTGGACGAAATAGAAAGCCTAAGCACAAAATCCTATAATGAACGTGCATTTTTTGTGTTAAGCAAGTTCCTTACTGACTTTTCAACAGAAGATTTGAAAAATTGCATCTCAAATGCATATACTAAGGAAAAGTTCGGTACAGACGCGATTGCACCTGTATATAAACTGAACGACAGTGTATATTTCTTGGAGCTATGGCATGGTCCAACGTGTGCGTTCAAGGATATGGCTTTGCAGATTTTACCGCATTTCCTCACAACGTCAATGAAGATGACAAATGAGGATAAGGAAATCATTATCCTTGTCGCAACATCAGGCGATACAGGAAAGGCTGCACTTGAGGGCTTTAAGGATGTTAACGGAACAAGAATTATTGTATTCTATCCTGATAATGGTGTCAGTGAAATACAGAAGCTGCAGATGGTTACACAGCGCGGTAACAATGTATCTGTTGCCGCTGTAAAAGGTAATTTTGACGATGCACAAAGCGGTGTTAAAAAGATATTTACTGATAACGAGTATAAGTCATTACTTGATAGAAACGGATTTAAACTATCAAGTGCTAACTCGATAAATTGGGGACGTCTTGTACCTCAGATAGTATATTATTTCTCTGCGTATGCGGATTTATTAGCATCAGGTGAGATAAAAACAGGTGATGAGATAAACGTTGTTGTTCCCACAGGTAATTTCGGAAACATTCTTGCATCATACTACGCAAAGAAAATGGGCTTGCCGATAAAGAAGTTTATTTGTGCATCAAATGAAAACAATGTTCTTACAGACTTTATAAAAACGGGTGTATATGACAAAACAAGACAGTTTCATACAACAATTTCACCGTCAATGGATATTCTTATATCGTCAAATCTTGAAAGATTTTTGTATGACCTCTCAGGTTGCAATGACAGCTTAATAAGCAATCTTATGACACAGCTAAATACTGTAGGTAAGTACGAAATCCCTGCTGATATAAAGGCTGTTATGCAGGACTTGTTTGATGCTGATTTCTGTGACGATAAGGAAACAATGGCAACTATCAAGAAAACATATGTTGATGGCGGTTATGTAGTTGATACTCACACAGCAGTAGGAAAGTGTGTATACGATAAATACGTATCAAGAACAGGCGACACAACAAAAACAATTATCTGTTCAACTGCAAGTCCGTTTAAATTCAATCAGAGTGTGCTTATCGCCCTTGAGGACTATAACTATGTAGCAGGAAAAAATGAGTTTGAATTGCTTGATATGCTTCATGAAAAGAGCGGTATGAAGGTACCTGAATCTCTTGCAGAGTTAAAGGATCGCACTCCTATATTTGATACAGTTGTTGAAAAAGAGGATATGGCAGATACTGTAAGTGATTTTCTTAAGGTTGACTAAGGAGGATTATTTGTATGTTGAAAAAGGAAGAAGTAATCACAAAGCTACAAAATGGTGATTTAGATGATGCCATAAAAGAATTATACGTGACAGATGATGCATCTTGTCAACGTGAAAGATATATGTCTGTCATTAATGGATATGCTGATATATTCGGCGATGCAGAGGAGCTTGCATTATTTTCCGCCCCGGGAAGAACAGAAATTGGCGGTAACCATACAGATCATCAACATGGCTGCATTATTGCAGGAAGTGTAAATCTTGATGTTATTGCGGCAGTGTCATTTAACAATGAGAACATTGTCAGAATAAAGTCTAAGGGCTATCCTATGGACGAGGTTTCGCTTGATGATTTAGAGATACATAAAGAGGAATACGACAAGGCTATTTCCCTTATAAGAGGTGTACTTAAAAAGATTTCAAGTATGGGTTATGAAATCAAAGGCTTCAATGCATACACAGAGTCTAACGTTATGAAAGGCTCAGGACTTTCATCATCAGCGGCATTTGAGGTGCTTATAGGCACTATAGTCAACAATCTGTGTGCAAATAATGAGATTTCGCCTGTCGAGATTGCAAAAATTGGGCAGTTTGCAGAGAATGTATACTATAACAAACCAAGCGGCTTGCTTGACCAGATGGCATCATCTGTAGGTGCTGTTGTCGCAGTTGATTTTAAGGACAACGATGCACCTGTAGTGAGAAAGGTTGACTTTAATCTTTCAGACTATAACCATTCATTATGCATTATAGATTCAGGAGCAGACCATGCGGACCTGACACACGAATATGCGGCAGTAACAGAGGAAATGAGACTTGTTTCTGAGTTCTTCGGCAAGAAATTCCTTCGTGAAGTTTCAAAGTCTGACTTTATGGCAAATCTTAAAGATATAAGAAAGGCTGTTAATAATGACCGCGCTATATTGCGTGCAATACATTATTTCAATGATTCTGATCGTGCTGTAGCAGAAACAGAGGCTGTAGAAAACGGAGACTTCGCTGAATTTTGTAAGCTGAACCGCGAATCAGGACGTTCATCATTTATGTATTTACAAAACGTATATGCTTCGTCAATGCCTAAATCACAGGCAGTTTCGCTTACACTTGCTCTATGTGACGAAATATTGGGTGATAAAGGCTCGTTCCGCGTACATGGCGGCGGTTTTGCGGGTACTGTACAGGCATTTGTGCCAAATGATATGGTAGATGAGTTTAAATCAAAGATAGAAGCAGTATTAGGCGAGGGAATGTGCCACATTCTCTCAATCAGGCCTGTTGGCGGATACAGATTGATATAATGCAAAAAGAAGAGATAAAATCACTGCGATTTTATCTCTTCTTTAGTTTGTATAGCATACATGGTCTGCCACCTGTTTCGTAGTTCATATGGGCATCTATCATACCTTTGTCAAGCAGATAGTTCATATATCTTTTTACTGTAACACGTGACAAGTTAACGTTATCGGCAATTTCTTCACTTGTAAATTCTTTGTCAATATTGTTTTCAAGGAATAAATTGATTGTATCAAGTGTTTTGTCCTGTATACCTTTTGGTAGTTCTAAAGAAGATTTTGTTTGCGGATTACCAATCATTTCATCTATATGCTGTTGGTTAAAGACCGACAAATCATGAAAAGCATCTTGTCTGCTCCTGAAAGTTTCAAGTGCTTTTTGAAATCTTTCGTTATAAAATGGCTTTACAAGGTAATCTACTACACCTAATCTTAGAGCCTCCTCAACTGTTGTGGCATCGTTTGCCGCTGTTACCATAATAACTGATACATTTATATGCTTTTCACGTATTTTTCTCAGCACCTCAAGCCCGTCTGTTCTTGACATATAAACATCTAATATTACTAAATGAATAGTGTTATTTTCAAGATATTCCAATGCTGATGAACCATCAGAACACACTGAAGCAACGTGGAAATGCGGATTTTGGTTGGTATACTGCTTATCAAGCATTGCAACCATAGGATCATCCTCAACTATTAAAACCTCGTACATTATAATTTCCTCCCGTCATCTGTCAATGCTATTGTAAAAGATGTTCCGACACCGTATTCTGATTCCAATGTAATTTCACCGCCGTATTGATCAACTAAACTTTTGACGATATACAGTCCTGTCCCTCGCTCCGTACCTTTTGTTGAAAAACCGTTAATGAATATGTTCTCTATATCATCATCTTTTATGCCGATGCCTGTGTCTAAAACATTTATTATTAAAGCATGAGGCTGTGTGAACACACCTATTGTCAGTTCTTTAGGCTGAGTATTTTTTTCATTTATTGAATCCATTGCGTTATCAATAAGATTACCGATAATCGTCACCAAATCACTGCTTGGAAGCGAAATATCATTTCGCAAAAGATGACTGCCGTTTTCAATTATGAATTTAATATTTAACTCTGCGGCTCTTGCATATTTGCCTATGAGCAATGCAGCAATGGAGGAATCCTCAAAGTTTTTCATTATGTTATTAAGGACATTTTGCTGAATGGAGGTTATATGCGTTATATACTCACTTGCTTCATCTGTTTTGTTCATTTGTATAAGCCCAAGAATTATATGCAGTTTATTGATGAAATCATGATTATTAGCTCTCATAGATTCGACCATATATTTAACACCCGATAATTCCTCCATCATCTGTGTATACTCTGTTCTGTCACGGAGAAGACACAATGCACCAACGATTTCTGAATTTTCTGTAACAGGAATATGGTCTGAAATAATATTAGCACCATTTTCTGTGTTTATTGATATACCGAAATGTCTTTCACTACATATAAGTGTATTTTTAAGAGATATGTATGGTGCTATATTTTCTAATCGTTTTCCTTCTATATCATCTTGAGAAATGTTGAGCATACTTTTGGCGGCCTTGTTTATATATATTATTTCTTCGTGAGCATTTACAGCAAGTATTCCTTCCTCTAAAGATTCAAGAATATTATCCCTGATACTGAACATCGCACTAAATGTATCAGGCTCATATCCAAGCAAAAGCTTTTTTATCCGCTTTGAAAATCTGTCTGAAATAATCAATGCACAAATTATAACAGCAATAACACATATAAGGTGAATTAATACAGTATTAAGTATAATGCGGTTTATATTATAATTAAGTGTACCTGAAATGACAAATCCTAAATAATCACCATTATTATCATAAATTGCTGAATACGCACGCCGTTGTGAGCCTGACGGTCCAACATCGGATGCAACATATAGTGATGTATCCTGATGCGAGAAATCAGGCAGTGTCCCATCGTAAACTGTACCTAAAAGTTCTTCATTTGTATGATAACGCCGTATATTGTTTTTATCTACTACAGAAATAAAATCAACGTTTGATAGGGTGTTTTTAAGAGAATTTATATATTTATGTGATATTTTTTCTGTATTATCATCATTATCTGAAAGCTCGAGCTTAACTATATCTGATTGTGCAATCGCTTGTGATATATTCTGAATATTCTGATCAAGTCGCTTTTCATCAGAATGTATATTTACAAAAATACTCAGAATGGCTGTTATAACAGTTGTTATAGCTGCAATAATTATCAACATTTTAAGTGTTTCGTTCTGGATTTTTACTATTTCTTTCTTATTTTTCTTCATATTGTACCACTACCTTTATTTTCTTATAAACATAATAACATATTTTTTGATATTTTGCAATAATCTAATGGCTTTTGAAAGTAATGTAAACGATATTATATCAAAAATATGTTCATTATTTACACATACTTGTTTTTGAAAAAAACGTATTATATAATGCTTTCATAAACGAAAGGGGAGTTGTTATTTATATGTTTACAAGCGTAATGGAAACATTAATGGTTATCTGTTTTGGAATTTCGTGGCCAATAAATATAATAAAAGCCTGGAAATCTAAAACAGCAAAAGGTTCAAGTGTGCTATTCTACTTTTTTATATGGATAGGGTACATATTTGCTATGGTTGGTAAAATGGCTATGATTATAGGTAATTCACCTAATCCCTGGTATGAAACAGTAAAATGGTATGTTATGTTTTTTTATGTGCTTAATATCATAATGGTAAGTGCAGGAATAATTATTTGTTTACGTAATAAATGGTTTGATAAAAGGAGTGTGTCAGAATGAACGTTTACGAAAGAGAAATCAAAGAATATAGTAGTCTTAATAGGATTGCTAAGAAAAATAGTATTGTGTTATTAGGTTCAACATTTGCTAAAAATATTCCTGTCAGTGAACTATCACTGTCTTACGGTATGAATAACGATATTTATAATAGGAGTATTACGGATTTATCAGTTTTTGATGCATCAACAGTTATTGAATATTGCATTAAAGAGATGCAACCGAAAAAGATTTTAATTCAGCTTGGAGAAACAGATCTTGCAAGAGGTTACAAGACAATTGATGAGATTATTACGGCATATAAATCGCTTGTTTTAAAGATAAAAGATTCGTTACCTTTTTGCGAAATTACACTTATATCTGTTTGCAACTGCGAAATGCCAATTCATCCTGAAATATTAAATCAGGCATTATCTCGTATGGCATCTGAATTAAAATGCATATATGCAGATATTTCATCATCAGAATTAAACAACGAGCCATATATCCGTGCATTTGAAATGTTAAAGCCATACATAAGAAACGTAAATATATCGTTTGTTGATGCAATGAATATGATATACATTTAATAAATAATTTGCGAATATAATATACAGGTGATATATTATGAAAATACGCATAAATCCGTTGACTGTAGTATTATTTGCTATACTTGCATTTTTGGGTAACATAAGGCTGTATATACTCACATATTTTATAATGGCGTTGCACGAATTTGCACATCTTGTTGCGGCGGTTTGTATTGGTCTGAAGGCGGAAAGTGTTACTTTTTCGCCTTTTGGTGTGCATCTACGACTTGATAATAAGATAATTAACTCTCTTGCAGATGAAATTATCCTTTACAGTGCAGGGCCTTTGGTAAATGCTTTTTTTGCACTTGCAGCGTTGCGTTTTGGCTGGGTTGATGTTTTTAGACTGAATGTGGTTTTATTTATTATGAATATAATGCCTGTTATGCCTCTTGACGGAGGAATGATAACAACGAGATTACTATCATATAAGCTTGGCAGAAAACGTGCAAAAGAGATTTTAACGGCCTTTTCTGTTATTATTGGATGCATCTTACTTGGATTTTTCGTATATTCTGTGTTTATAAAACGCATAAATTTGTCCGTATTTATAATTGCGGTGTTTTTCATTGGAAATATTCTGACTTCAAAGGAAATGTATAATACAGATTTCATAAATGCCCTGTCTTGCAGACGAAAAACATCAAACAGAGTAAAGCTTGTATTAATTAACGATACATACTCTGTGTCTGACGCCATAAGAGAAATATCGCCTGCATATTCCACTATGGCAGTGGAAATAAATGAAAAAGGTGCGGTGAAACGAATTCTTTCTGAAAAAGAAATCCTAAATTATATTGACATTTTATGTTAGCTATTATATAATTATATCACTATAATGAGAAAAGAGGAAATTAGTATGTCAATTTCAAAATCAAAATACGGTACATTACCGGACGGCAGAGATGTATATGAGTATATATTATCAAACGGAAAAATATCTGCTCATATAATTAACTATGGCGGTATCATCACAAAGCTTATTACAAAAGATAAGCATGGAAACGATACTGATGTTGTTTTAGGCAGAGCAAATCTTGATGAATATCTTGATAATGGCGGCTACCTTGGTGCGGCAGTTGGACGTTTTGCAAACAGAATTGCAAAATGCAAATTTGAGATTAATGGAAATACATATACAGTAGGTCAGAACAATGGTAATAACAGTCTTCACGGCGGTGTTATAGGCTTTGATAAAAAGCTGTGGGATGTAGAAGAAATAGCTGACGAGAACGCTATTGTGCTAAGCTATGTATCAGAAGATGGGGAAGAAGGCTTCCCGGGTAAGCTTGATGTTAAAATAAAGTATTCAGTTACAGACGAAAACGGACTGAAAATTGAGTATTTTGCGGTTTCTGACAAGGATACAGTATGTAACCTTACAAATCATTCATATTTTAATCTTAACGGATATAAAGGCGGAAAGATTTATGAGCATAAAATGCATATGATGTCAAGATTTTTCACTCCCAATACTGATGAATGTATGCCGACAGGTGAGGTATTATCATCAAAAGGCACTCCGTTTGATTTTACAACAGAGAAAAAGCTGGGCGATGGAATGAAATCAGATTATGAACAGGTAAAAAAGTTTGACGGCTTTGATCATAACTTTGTTCTTGACGGAATGGGTACACGCAAGGTTTTAACTGTAACAGGTGATAAAACGGGTATAACTATGGAAATGATAACAAATCAGCCGGGTGTACAGCTTTACACGTCTAATTCGCTTGTAAGTGCAAATAAGGGTGATTATGAAAACACCAAGCATGATGGTTTCTGTCTTGAAACACAGGTATTCCCTGATTGTGTGCATTACAGTCATTTTCCGAGCGCATTTTTAAAGGCAGGGGATACATACTACCACGTTACAGAGTATAGATTTGTATAAATATATTTGATTTATGCAATTATGCATTTAAAATTTGTGTAAAAATTTTATTGATTAAATTACCGTATTATGATAAAATAATACGGTAGTTTAACATAGGAGGATAAAAGATGTTGTATAAGGAAATGACAAAAGCAGAACTGTTAGCACTCAGAACAGAGCTTATGTCAGCATATGAGGAAAAGAAAGGTCTTGGTCTTAATTTGAGTATGGCACGCGGAAAGCCGTCAAAGGAGCAGTTAGAGCTTTCTATGCCTATGCTTGATGTGCTTAATAATAATACTAATTTTGTTGGCGAGGACAAGTTAGATGTAAGAAACTATGGCGTTTTACCCGGTATTAAAGAAGCAAGGAGGTTTTTTGCGGATATACTTGATGTAAAGCCTGAAAATGTAGTTTTATATGGTAGTGCATCACTTACTCTTATGTATGATACAATATCAAGAGCATATGTAAAGGGAATATTAGGCTCTACACCTTGGAGCAAGCTTGATAAGGTTAAATTCCTGTGTCCTGTTCCTGGTTATGACAGACATTTTACTGTATGTGAATTTTTTGGTATTGAAATGATAAATGTACCTATGAATGAGGACGGCCCTGATATGGATATGGTAGAAAAGCTCGTATCAGAGGATTCGGCAATCAAAGGTATATGGTGTGTGCCGAAATATTCAAACCCTGACGGATATGTATATAGTGACGAGGTTGTAAAACGTTTTGCGTCATTAAAGCCTGCCGCAGAGGATTTTAGAATTTATTGGGATAACGCATATATTATTCATCATTTGTACCCTGATGAGCCTGCACAGATATTGAATATTATTGAAGAATGTGAAAAAGCAGGAAATCCCGATATGGTTTATGAGTTCTGCTCAACATCAAAGGTTACATTCCCGGGTGCGGGAATATCTGCAATGGCATCATCAGAAAAGAACATTAATTCGACTATATCAATGATGAACGCACAGATTATCAGCCACGATAAGATGAATCAGCTACGTCACGTATTGTTCTTCCCGACAATGAGGGATTTGGAGGAGCATATGGCGAAGCATGCTGAGATTATGCGTCCTAAGTTTGAGACGGTTGTAGAAATGCTTGAAAACGAGCTTGGCGATCTCGGTATTGCAGAATGGACAAATCCAAAGGGAGGATACTTTATTGGATTTAATTCAATGGAGGGTTGTGCTAAGAAAATTGTTTCGATGTGTGCAGATGCAGGTGTTATTATGACAGATGCAGGTGCAACATATCCTTACGGAAAAGACCCCAAGGACAGAAACATCAGAATTGCACCCTCATTCCCGACAATAGACGAGCTTATAGAAGCTTGCAAGATATTCATTATATGCGTAAAAATAGCGAGCATAGATAAGATATTGGAAGACAAATAATAAGTTGCGCTGTATCGAAAGATACAGTGCTTTTTTTATGCATAAAAGCATAAAATGATTAAGGGTGATAGGGTATGTTTCTAAACAATAAAAAAATAATTAACAAATGGTATATTATATCATTTTCTATGATTTTTTTTGGAGTATTAATCGGAGCATTGTATTATACGTATAAATTTAGTAATACAGCCGAAGTCAAAAACTATCTTGACGGATACGTAAACTCATTACGAGATGGAATGAATTTGCGGTCAGTAATGTATTCATCTATAAAATCATATTCTATTATGTTTATATTGATTTTTCTATCATCCTTTTTTAAATGTGGTCCGATTTTAGCTTTTTTTCTACTCATTCGCAAAGGCTTTGTCAATGCATTTACAACCTCGGCTTTAATCAATGTATACGGATTAGATGGGATTGCGCTCTCACTGTCATGCATAGTACAGATTATGGTGCTTATACCCTTAATGGCTGTTTTTTCAGCAGTAACTGTATTTACATCTCAGAATAAATGTAAATTTGAAAAAAGAGATAAAATAATTTACATAATATTTAGTGTGGTAATTTTTACTATATTTTGTGGTTGTGCCTTATTAGAAGGGATATTAAACACAACATTTATAAAATGGATTGCTTTTAGGGTGACATAATATAAGAATTTGTTTACAGAAAATCGAAAAAAACTATTTACAAATAAAAAAATTGTGGTATAATAACAATGTAACAAACTTGAAAAGAACGTAATATGACTGAAATATTACGTAGAAGGGCGATAAACGAATGAATGCATATATCGGAGAATACACCGATTTTATGGAAAATACTTGTCATAAAACAAAGAATACAGTAGACTCCTATAAAAGAGATGTAAAACAGTATACTGAATATTTGGACGAAATCGGAATATCAAATATAAAAAACACAACACAGACAAATGTGTTGTCATACATAATGCTGCTTCAAAAACAAGGACGTGCATCATCAACTGTATCAAGGGTTTTGGCATCAATCCGTTCATATTATCTCTATCTTTTAAGAAACGGACAGATTGATTCAGACCCAACAATGGCACTCACAACTCCTAAAGCTGAAAAAAAACAGCCAAAGGCATTAAGCAGTAGTCAGGTTGATTTGTTGTTAAATCAGCCAAAACTAAGCGACAATAAGGGTATTCGTGACAAGGCTATGCTTGAACTCCTGTATGCAACGGGAATACGAGTAAGCGAGTTAATCGGTCTTGATGTTTCGGACGTTAATCTGTCGATGGGATACATAAGATGCTCAAACAATAAGGGAGAACGTGTAATACCTGTTGGCAACAAGGCTATCGATGCTCTGAAACTCTACCTTGATAAATCACGTGATGAAATATTAAAAAATCATGATGAAAAAGCACTTTTTGTAAACAGAATGGGTGCTCGAATCTCACGTCAGGGATTTTGGAAGATAATCAAACAGTATCAGATAAGTTCAGGGATAGATGTAGATATAACTCCGCATCTCTTAAGACATTCATTTGCCGCACATTTAATCCAAAATGGAGCGGATTTGGAGTCTTTAAAATCAATGATGGGTCATTCTGATATTTCTTCTACAAATGTATATACATGCTTCCTTGATGATAATATAAAACGTGTATACGAAAAAACTCATCCGAGAGCATAGTAATAAAAATGAATACAAAAACATATTCTTGCTGTAGAGTAATTATCCTCGAAAGGAGCGTTTATCTATGAAAACGAGAATATGTTTTTTTATTTTGAGTATCATAATGCTTTTTACAGTTACAGTAAAGGCTGAAAATGAGACATTCGATGGAGTAGATGCAAAATCGTATATACTGATGGAGCAATCTACAGGCAGAGTATTAGCGGAGAGTAATCCTGATGAGCAATTACCCATAGCAAGTGTTACAAAAATTATGACTATGCTTTTGATAATGGAGGCGGTTGACGAAGGCGTTATTACACTTAATGATATGGTTACGGTAAGCGAGAATGCAATGAGCTATGGAGGCTCAACAATGTTTCTTGAAACAGGGGAACAATTATCTGTAAATGATATGTTAAAGGGAATTGCAGTAGCATCAGCAAACGATGGATCTGTAGCAATGGCGGAACATCTTGCAGGCAGTGAAAGCGGATTTGTGGAAAAAATGAATACACGTGCAAAAGAATTGGGTATGGAAAATACACATTTTATGAATACGAACGGTCTTGATGAAGACAATCACTATTCATCTGCACGTGATGTAGCGATAATGTCACGTGAGCTTTTAAAGCATCCTAAAATCACTGACTATACATCTATATGGACAGATGAACTGCGTGGTGGAAAATTTCAGCTTGCAAACACAAATAAACTCATACGCTTTTATACAGGGGCGAACGGGCTAAAAACAGGCTCTACATCGCAAGCTTTATGCTGTTTAAGTGCCTCTGCCGTGCGTAGCGATATGCAGCTTATTGCTGTTGTATTGGGTGCACCAACATCAGACAAACGTTTTTCCTCTGCACGAGCCTTACTTGACTACGGCTTTGCAAGCTACAAAATAAACACTCTTGCTACAGAAAATGATTATGTATGTGATGTTGAAATAGAAAACGGCACAGAAAAAAGTGTCAGGGGTATTGTTAAAGAAAGCAAGAGTTACTTGAGTGAAAAAAATAACACAGGCAAAATAGAACAACGTGTTTATGTTGATGACGGCATTAAAGCCCCATTAGAAAAAGGCTCAAGAATAGGAAGTATTGAGTTTGTGTGTAATGGGCAAAAGATAGATGACGTTGAAATTGTGTCAGAATATGCAGTAGATAAAAAGGGTATAGGAAAGATTATGAAGGATTTAATATTGGGATTTATGTAAAATTTTGAAATTTATACTGTACAAAAGCAATAAAATATGATAAAATAATATCAATTAACACAAGACAGAGAGGAAATCGTAATGGAAGTAATTGCATTTGTTGGTCCGAGCGGTACAGGCAAGAGCTATCGTTCGTTGATAGTGGCAAAGGAAAATAATGCAGATGGTATAATTGATGACGGATTATTGATTTCACAAGGCAAGGTAATTGCGGGTACATCTGCAAAAAAAGAAGATACACGCATTGCTTCTGTTAAGCACGCTCTATTTATTCCTAACAAATATGCGAGCGAAATGCGCTCTGCTTTAAAAAAATGCAAAATTAAGAAATTGATGATTTTAGGTACCTCTGAGAATATGGCTGTAAAAATAGCAAAACGTCTTGAAATAGGCCCTATTAAGCAGTTTATACATATTGAAGACGTAGCCACAAATGATGAGATAGCAATGGCAAATCGTATGCGTATGGAGGACGGAAAACACGTCATTCCTGTTCCCACATTTGAGATACAAAAAGATTTTTCGGGTTATTTCCTGCATCCGTTACGCAGATTTCAGCCTAACCTTGATATTGAAGAAAAGACAGCAGAGGCAGATAAATCAATAGTGCGGCCTACATTTTCTTATATGGGTGATTTTGTGATTTCAGATGAGGTCATAATTCAGCTTGCAATACATGAGGCATTGAAGGTTGACGGAATATATAAAATAACCAATATAAATATAAGAAAAACAGTTCATGGTGCTCATATAGATATAAGTGCAATAGTTAAGTTTGGATATAACATTCCGTCTGTTTGCAGAAAAGCACAGTATCTTATTCGTGAAACTATAGAAAAGCTTGCATCAGTTAACGTAAGACGTGTACATTTTTTGGTTAAAAATATATACGTAGAATGACAAGAATGACAAAAATACCCGACATTTCTTGACAAAATTGAAGTTTTATATTATACTAATTGATAAAACTACGTTAACGAAGGAGATTACAATGCAATTAACAGGCGCACAGATAATTATAGAATGTATGAAAGAGCAGGGGGTTGACACGATTTTTGGGTATCCAGGCGGTGCAATTCTTAATGTATACGATGAATTATATAAAAACAGTGACAGTATAAGACATGTACTTGTATCACACGAGCAGGGTGCATCTCATGCCGCAGACGGATATGCACGTGCAACAGGCAAGGTTGGTGTATGCTTTGCAACATCAGGCCCCGGTGCAACAAATCTTGTAACGGGTATTGCAACGGCAAATATAGACTCAATACCTCTTGTGGCGATAACATGTAATGTCGGCACATCACTTTTGGGTAAGGACAGCTTTCAGGAGGTAACAATCTCAGAGGTTGTAAAGCCAATAACAAAGGAAAGTCATATAGTAACGGACGTAAATGATTTGGCGGAAACAATAAGATGTGCATTTAAAACAGCAATGAGTGGCAGACGTGGGCCTGTATTGATTGACGTTCCAAAGGACGTTACAGCAAACAAGGCTGAATATGAACCAAAAGCACCGTACAAAATAGAGAAAACAACAAAAACTATAAATGATGAGGCAATCACACGATGTGCCGAGATCATAAATTCAGCAAAAAAGCCGTATATATTTGTAGGCGGCGGTGCTGTTGCGGCTGATGCATCATACGAGCTTAAAGAGTTGGCAGATAAAATTGACGCCCCTGTATGCGATACCCTTATGGGTAAGGGCGCTTTTTCTGGCACAGACCCTCATTATACAGGTATGCTTGGTATGCACGGAACAAAAACCTCTAACTTCGGTGTGAGCAGGTGTGATGTTTTAATAACCGTTGGTGCAAGATTTTCTGACAGAGTATACGGAAATGCTAAGAATTTTGCACCTAATGCAAAGATTATACATATTGATATTGACGAAAATGAAATAGGCAAGAATGTCCGTGCCGATGAATACATAATCGGCGATGCAAAGGAAATTTTGTCAAGACTTAATAAGCTACTTGTTAAAGCTATTCACAAAGAGTGGTGCGACGAGATTTTAGAGATGACAAAAAAATTTCCATTATCATATGATAATTCGGTATTAACAGGTCCTGGTGCAATAGAGGAAATATACAGACAGACGAATGGTGATGCTATTATATCGACAGAAGTAGGTCAGCATCAGATGTGGTCAGCACAGTTCTATAAGTACAAATCACCCAGACAGTTCCTTACATCAGGCGGCTTGGGAACGATGGGTTACGGTTTAGGTGCATCACTTGGTGCAAAATGTGCATTTCCCGAAAAAACAGTTATTAACATTGCAGGTGACGGCGGATTTAGAATGAATATGAACGAGCTTGCAACTGCATCAAGAAACAATATACCTATTATTGAGATTATAATCAATAACAGTGTTTTAGGAATGGTTCGCCAATGGCAGACACTGTTCTATGGAAAACGTTATTCTAACACTGTTCTTGATGACGGAGTCGATTTTGTGAAGCTTGCAGAAGCACTTGGCTGTGTTGGATACAGAGCAGAAACAAAGGAGGAGTTTAGTAAAGTATTAAGCACTGCACTTACTCTTAATAAGCCTGTTGTTATTGATTGCAGAATAGGTAAGGACGAGAATGTTTATCCTATGGTTGCACCCGGAGAGGCTATTTCAAAAGCATTTGATGCATCTGATATGAAATAAATATATCCAACGGGGCTGTAGCTGACGCGATAGCCCCATTGTTATTTATGGAGGAAACTAATGATCAGAATTTCAAATATTCATTATCCAATTACACTTGACGAAGAAAATTTACCTGAATTTGTGGCAAAAAAATACAAAATATCAAAAATAAAGGATTTTAGAATAATTAAACAGTCTATTGATGCACGTAAGAAAAGTGATATAAATTATGTGTACACAGTCGATGTTGCAACGGATAATGAAGAAAAGTTTATTCGTAAATACAATAATATAAATAAATCGGTCAACAAATTCTATAAATTGCCTAACTACAACGGGGAAGGTAAGAGAGTAGTTATTGCAGGATTTGGCCCTGCAGGAATAATGTGTGCATATACTCTTGCAAAATCAGGATTTAAGGTCGTTGTGCTTGAACGCGGTGAGGACGTAGAAAACAGACAAAAATCAGTTCAGGAGCTAAAGGAAAAGGGCGTTCTTAACCCAGAGTCAAACATACAGTTTGGTGAGGGAGGAGCAGGTACATTTTCAGACGGTAAGCTTACAACAGGTGTTAATGATTTACGGACAGGCTATGTTCTGCAGGAATTTGTAAATCACGGTGCACCATACGAGATATTATATCGTGCAAAACCGCATATTGGAACAGACAAACTTGTGGGTATGGTTAAAGCTTTTCGTATGGATATTATCAAAATGGGCAGTGAAATCCGTTTTTCAAACAAGCTTACGGGAATTGATATTAAAGATAGAAGGCTTGTGTCAGTAAGAGTAAAATCTCCAGACGGAGAATACTCTCTTGATACAGATACACTCGTGCTCGCCACAGGTCAT
>CADBPJ010000146.1 GCA_902796445.1 uncultured Ruminococcus sp.
AATGTTTTTATCGAGAGTAAGCATATCAAATATCGGTTCTCCTGTGCGTATGTGATTCACATAATGACAGGGCATATTCTTAAATTCTTCGCCAAGCTCAGCGTTATTAAGCTCTATTTCGTTTCCGTATATATCATACACCTTAACGTCAGGCTCATTTTCAGCGCCACCTGTACACATAACAACACCTTCGGTGCATATAACCATCGGTCCCGATGGTATAACCGCTCTCGGAGTTGTCCATGTTCCCTCAAGAACAGACATTTTATCATCATATTTTACTATTGCCGTAAAATTATCATCCGTGTTTCCAAACGGAGTGTTGAGGTTTGCTCCGTATGACATTGCGCTTTTCTCACCGTCACCCATAAGCCATTTGGTGAAATAACCTCCATAGCAGCATATATCAAGAAATACACCGCCGCCAAGCTCCGCCTTGTGCCACCATGTTTTGCTACGCTCATCATCGGTCATTTCCTCTGCATTCGCCGACACACCTCTGTGCTTTGCACCCTTGCCCAAAGGACCGGTATGACCGTTTATGTATCTAAGCTTTACCGGCTTGCCCACAATGCCACTGTCAAGTGCATTCTTCATTTTGTACAAATAATCTCTCCAAGCCACAGGCCAGTTTACAACCGCCTCTATATTATACTTATCAACACTCGCCTTTATCTTTTTCGCCTCTTCAATGCTTACAGCTATCGGTTTTTCAATAGATACGTTTACACCCCTTTTTGCACATTCCAAAACCACTTCAGGCTTCTGACCGTTCTCAGTAAGAATAAACGCAATATCCGGCTTAACCTCGTCAAGCATTTTTCTGTAATCATCATATATATTTGAACAATAATTCTCACGCACATTCTGCAAATTCCATGCCGGGGTATACCGTTTCGGGGCAATCGCTTCCGTCTGTGACGGAACGTCTGCCGCCGCACAAAGCTCCATACCCTCTGCATCATTTATATACAGCGCAATTTCATTGACGTGCATATGTGAAAATCCTATTATTACCGCCTTGATTGCCATTTTAAACTCTCCTTATACAAAAATCTTATCCATATGTTCACTGCGTATATTTTCAAACGAGTATCCCGATAACGCATACAATGCAGCAGCCTTGCCTGCCGCCTCACCCGTAAGGGCACAGTTCGGTATTACTCTTGCAATCTCCCAACCATCACCCTGCGGTGCGGAAATCACGCGTCCTGCCGCAAGAATATTCGGAAAATCCTCGTTATATAATGCTCCGAACGGTATCTGATAATGCTTTCCTGCTCCGTTAGGTCTGAAATCCCCACAGTTTCCTATTGCATCATCATATGTTTCACCATCAACAGCATTAAAATCCGTCGCTCCCTGAAGTCTTCGGATTGTTCTCAGTTGTGGCATGAACGGCAATGTCATTATATCAAAGCTGTCCTTATCCATATTTTTTATTTTTTTCAAAAGACAAGCCTTACCCGTGAGCATATACTCCGTTATATCATCGGCGTTTGTGCCCGATATTCGTTTCATACCCTCAGGATGTCCGTTGCCGAACATATCACTGCCTATGCCCATCCATTGTCTGAATGCGGAAAAGTCAGCATCATCGCAAAGCTTCTTCGCTCCGTCCATATTGCACCAGTGAGCCACATATGTCATATAGTTTTTGCCCTCTACGGTAGGCATACCGGCTCTGTACATAACCGATGCATCACCCGTCGCATCAATTACTACCTTTGCACCGAAATACTCCGTACCCGAACAGCTTTCAGCAATAACGCCCTCACAAAGATTGCCGTTCATTACCGGATATGTCGTAAGAGTATCAAAACGCAGCTTTACACCGTTTGCCGTAACAAATTCATCAAGTGCCGCACTGAAAACAGTGGGTGAGAAAAATGTTGAATATCTATCGTTCCTCGGAGTGTTATGTCCGCTTCCTCCCCAATGCTTCGGAATATTGTCAAAGGAGTATTTTGCACACAGTTTAATAAGTTCCTCCGCTATGCCCTTTACCATTTGAGTTCCTTGTCCGTCACAAAGCGGTTCATACCACGAAATCAATCCGTTGGTCGCAAGACCTCCCAAATTGACACTTTTTTCTATAAGAAGTGTTTCGGCGCCGCCACGTGCCGCGGCAACAGCCGCCGCAACACCTGCTATGCCACCACCTACTACTATGACATCATAGCTTTCACGTTCAATTATTTTACGATTAATATCTTTCATTTTATACCTCATCTATTAAAATAATTTGTTTCCGATAATCTCCTTGACATTTACCTCACGACCTAATTCTGCAGACTTATAGAAGCACTCAATCGCTTTTGTTACTTCTATATTCTGATGCTTTTTAATCAGGTATTCCTCTTTGCCATTAAGTGTATTTATAATGTTTCTGTACATATATCTGTGCTGTTCAAATGGTACACCCTTGAACTCTCCGTTATCAAACCACTTCATATCGCACTCGCTCTGATATCTGCCGATGTTTTTATACAGTTTTTCCTTGTTTATGGACAAGCCGCCCTTATCGCCGCAGATAACCATATCAAGATTTGTTGTCGGAAGATTTAATGCCCATGAGAATTTGAAATTAACAGTCATTCCGCCCTCAAGACGCATAAATCCTGTTGAAAAATCCTCGACGTTAAATTCATGATAATCATACGGACGCGGTGTGAATGTTCCGCTGTATGCTCCGCTCTCGGCAATGCTTAAGAGAATATCCTCTCCCTGATTTGCAATCTTTGTATATGCCGCACCAGACACTGCCTCAACCTTTTTATCTCCCGCAATCCAAAGCAGTGAGTCTATAAGATGTACTCCCAAATCGCAGAATGGGCCTCCGAAATTGTGTTCCTTCATATGGAAAAATCCCCATGTCGGAACACCTATCCGACGTATAAATTCAATATCAGAGAAATAAATGTCGCCAAGCTCACCACTGTCAACAACATTTTTTGATTGCTGCATATAATTTCTCCATCTCATGCACTGACATGGGAACAGCATCTTGCCGCAGTCCTTTGCCGTCTGCCACATCTCTTCAGCATCCGCAACGCTTAATGCCATAGGCTTTTCACAAGCAACGTGGGCACCCGCTCTAAGTGCTTTTATCGTCCACTCCTTGTGATACATATTAGGTGTACATACAGCCACAAAATCCGGTTTCAGCTCATCGAGCATTTTCTGCGGATCTGAATAATAATTCGGTACATCGTGTCTTTTTGCAGTTTCGGCAGCGACATCTTCTCTTATGTCCGCAATACCTACTACATCAACAATACCTTCTTTTCTTAAAACATTAAGCGCCGGGAAATGTGCGCTGTTTGCTATCATGCCTGTTCCTATTATTGCTACTCTTAACTTGTTCATTGTCAAACTCTCCTTATAATTCAAATTACAATTCAAACGGATCGTATGCCGTTTCTATTCTTCCGCTCTCGCAGGAGCGTATGCCTGCATCTAATGCCGCCATTGCTCTCATATTAAACTCCGGCGTTGTTATCTCATGTATAGGTGTTCCTTTAAGAATATGGTTTATAATATTGTCCGCAACACCATCCACTGCCGGATCAAATTCATAAACTTCTGTAGGTGCGCAGGACGGACGGTATCTGTCATCCTCTTTGTAAACCTTTACATCCGTACCGAAACGGTCCGCAACTATAGTACCCTCTGTTCCGTATACAACAGGACCTGTGGGAATCTGACCATTGCTCTTTGTCGACCATGATGCTTCTATAAGTCCCATACAGTGTCCAAAATCAATGGTAAAGGTAGCATAATCCTCCGCATCTGAAAACGGTATAAGATAATTCTTTTTAAATCCGCTCACACGCTTTGCCGTACAGCCTGTTATCCATGTGGTAAGCACACAGCCATAACCGGCATAGTCAGGTATTGCACCGCCACCCTCATCATGCCTAAACCACCAGAGTTTTGAAGATTCCTGCGGTGTCATTTCATCTCTTGCATAGGGGCCGCAGGTTGCCGGGCTTCTGTACTCTACTCTCAATATATCACCCACAACACCTGCATCTGCAAGCTCTTTTACCTTTCTGAAGCATGGAAACCACGCAACGGGCCAGTTTATCATAAGCTGTGCCGAGCTTGCCTTGTATGCCCGGTACATTCTTTTTGCTTCATTCATATTAAGTGCCATTGGCTTTTCTATAATTGTATTTATACCTAAACCGAGAGTTTCCTCCACAAGGTCTGCATGGTCATTTACACCTGTGCATATAACCGCTATATCCAAGTTCTGCCGCAACAATTCCTTATAATCACGATATACCTCTGGATTTAAGTCATCACATATGTGACGGCGAATATGAAACTGTAGTTCCTCCTCTGTACAATCATTATATTCAGCAACACCCACAATTTCTGCGTTAGGATTTTTTGTAAATGCCAAAAGCATTTCTCTTGTATGTACATGGTCAAGGCCGATAACAGCCACTCTTACTTTTTTCATAACTATCCCCTCCGTCAGAATGTTGTTTTGAGCACTGCCGGCTTTTCTGTTGCAAGAACCTCAGGTATCTTACACATAATCTCCAGTATATGTCTTGCGTGCTCTGCGTTAAGTACAGGCTCTGTATCATTTTCAATCGCACGAATAATATCTTTCAGACAACAGCACTGGCTTATCATTTTTTCCGGTAACTCTGCACCCGGCATAGGTTGCATCCAGCCGCGCAAATCCTTTTCCGGAGCATCAATATATACCTCAGGTATGGGATTAGACATATACGACTTTGTGAATGAAATGGTACCCTTATCACCAAAAATTTCAAGTGCCGGAGCCTTTGAGGCCTTCTGTGAAAAGCCTGTATCCACAAGTGCCATTTTCTCATCACCGAAGTCGAGTGTTATAATATACTGGTCGGGGATTTTATCCGCATTTATTTCCAATCCGTCATACGCACCGGATCTGACCGTTCTCACCGGTGTTGTTACCTTTGCAACACATCCGACCTTTTTAGCTGGTCCGAATATAGAAGTTACTATCTGGAGCCCATGCACACCCATATCTACCAATGCGCCCGCACCCGGCTCAAAGAACCACGACGGATCTGCATCACGGTACTGGAAATACTCCGGTCCGCCGTGTGACATATTGCATCTTGCGTAATATGCATTGCCTATCGTTCCCTTGCTGATTAACTGCTTTGCGATGTTGAGGTCATATCTCATCGGATGAACCGGTACACAGACAAACTTAACATTCATTTTCTTTGCAAGCTCTATCTGCTCCGTAAGCATTTCAACCGACGATGCCGCCGGTTTCTGAGATATAAGGTGCTTGCCGGCTTTGAGTATTGCCGTGTTTATTTCGTGATGTGCCTGTATTGATGCTGCATCAATAGCTATATCAAAATCACATTTTTCAATAAGCTCATACACATTCTCATACCATTCGGGGATATTATAATCCTTGCATGCCTTCTGCGCACGTTCGGGGATTATATCCACCGCCGCAACACATTCAGCATCTGC
>CADBPJ010000147.1 GCA_902796445.1 uncultured Ruminococcus sp.
CAACTCCCGAAAGGTTTACGTATGAATCTTTTAAAGAATACGGCAATTTAATAGTATCTTCGGTTGTGATAGCCAAGCTTTCAAGCTCTTTGCCGCATGGAAACTTCATTCCCATCTTTACCCCTACCCTATCAATCAGCTGACCTGCACTAATGTCAAGAGTACCGCCGACTATCTCGTTTTGAAATCTTTCACCATCATATATAGAACGCAGTATTTCTGTTGTACCGCCCGAAAGATGAACGGATATAAAAGGCGTATCCAAGAGTTCGTATGCATTAGCAGAGTGTATATCCGCCATTATATGTCCGTCCTGATGTGAAAATTCGTGACATTGTATGCCCAATGCCGCAGAAATTGCTCTTGCATAACCATGACCTACAGTAAATACAGGCATATATGAACCTGAAACGTTTCTCGGTGTTGTGCTAACCCCCACCGCATCGAGCTTAACACTGTCAAGGAGTTTTTCAAGCATTATTGGTAATTCCTTGTTATGTATAAATACCCCGTCACTCTGACGTATACCACGCATACCCTCCTTGACGTCAAGAATTTTACGAATCATGGTATAATCTTTTCCGTCAAACAAAGCTACTGATGTGGTATAATTGCTTGTATCAATGCCAAGTGTAATCATAACGAACGCATAACACTGCCTAAAACACCGTTAATAAATGACGGCTCATTCTCATCGCAGTATTTTTTTGCAAGCTCCACTGCCTCATTTATGGCTACACGAGGCGGTACATCATCGCAATACTTCATTTCGTATATTGCAACCTTTAAAATTGTTCTCGATACTTTTGAAAGACGTTTAAAAGTCCAGCCTTTTTTTAGATTATTGTTTATTATATCTATTATTTCAGCTTCGTGCTCTAATATTCCTTCAGTTACCTCAGTTATATATCCGAGATTTTGCTCACATTCGGGTATCTCACTAAGCAGAATTTCACGTGCTTGCTCCATATTGTCACGCTGTGTAGCAAATTGAAATACTTGGGTGAAAATAGCTTCTCTCGCTTCGCTTCTTGTCTGTTTTTTCATACCGATTTCCTTTCGCTGATTAGTTATAAGTAAAGTATATCATATTATATCCGATAAATCAAGCAATACACGTTATTTTTTCTTGCTTGGTTTATTACCGTAATACTGATACAGCCAGCATCTTAACATACCGTTATATATTTTACGTCTACGGTCTGCACTGCGTCCGAATTCCTTTTCAAAATCCTCATGCGATGTAAGGATATAATATGACCATTTGGGTAATTTTGAAAAGGATTTGTAAATATCGTGATACAGCCGTTTACTTTCTTCTAAGTCGCTTAATCTTTCTCCGTATGGGGGATTTGTGATTATTGAGCCGCATGTCTTGTCTGTAACAAGCTTTCGTGCATCTGACTTGTATGCATTTATAAACTCAGAAACACCTGCTCTTTTAGCATTTTCCTTCGTAATTTCTATTGCATAAGGGTCAATATCCGTTGCAGTTATGTCAAGGGTTACATCACGGTGTATACTGTCCTTTGCCTCAGTTACTATATCATTATACACTTTTCCGTCAAACTGATGAAAGCTTTCAAATGCAAAATGACGAGTAAGTCCCGGTGCAATATTTCGTTTAAACATTGCCGATTCAATCGGTATTGTTCCTGAACCGCAAAACGGGTCTATAAGCGGTTCTTCAAATTTCCAATAGCTTATCATAACCATTGCCGCCGCTATCGTTTCACGTAATGGTGCAAGATTTGCCTGTGTTCTGTAACCACGTTTATGTAATGCTACACCTGTTGTATCTATCATTAATGTAACAATATCATTTATAATTGTGAACTGTACCTGATATGTAACGCCTGTTTCAGGCAGACGTACTATGGAATATGTGTGTCCTAATTTATCTGCAATGGCCTTTTTTATCATTATTTGGCTGTTTCTGTCGCTGTTAAGCTTTGATCGGATTGTTCTGCCCTTTACGGGGAATGCATCCTCCTTTGAGATAAACTCCTCCCAGGGCAGAGCGTATACATTATCATATAACTCATCAGCTGTTTGCACTTTAAACTCACCAAGCTTGATTAATACACGCTCGCCGCATCTTAGCCACATATTAGAGCGATATACAGCATCAAAATCACCATCAAAGGTAACTTTACCGTCCTCTGTTTTCTTTACATCATAACCCAGCCTGTAAAGCTCCTTTGATACAAGTGATTCAAGTCCAAAAAGCGTGGGGACTACTATTTCAAATCTATTACTCATTTTATTTCCTCTTATGTTTTCTTCTATATTTGCTCTTTTTTATATCTTTTGACAGTTTTATAGTTTTTGTACGATTTGTAATCTTCATTAAATTGTGAACATTTGCATCCTCTGTCAATACAAAATCAATACGTCGGCTCAATATATCCGCCGCCACAACCGTTATTTCTATTTCGTCGCCAATTTTATATGTTTTCCTGCTCCTGTTGCCCACTGCAATATGATTTATCTCGTCATATTCAAAATAATCGCTCTGCATTGATTGATAACGTATAAGTCCCTCACACGAGTTTCGTAGCATTGCAAAGATACCGAATGAGGTAACAGACGAAACAACAGCTGTAAAGCTTTCACCCAAATGCTCTTTCATATATGCTGTCTTTAGAATGTCTACAGCATCGCGTTCAGCAGTTTCTGCCTTGACCTCATTTTCGCTTGATTTTAATGATGCACTTGCTGCTTTTGTTCTTTTACTATCGTCAATTTTGCCATCAAGAAAATCTTTTAAAACCCTGTGAATGAATAAGTCGGGATAACGTCTTATCGGTGATGTGAAATGACAATAATAGCGTGATGCCAAGCCAAAATGACCGTCATTTGTGTCACGATAACATGCCTTCATTAATGAGCGTAGCATTATCTTTGATACCATCATCTCTTCAGGCGTTCCTTTTACTTTTTCGACGATTTCCTGTAATGCCTTTGGATGTATATTTTCACTATCTATTTTCCCTTTAAGCGCATATCCAAAATTCTTAATAAAAGTATTAAATTCTGTAAGCTTTTCAGTATCAGGTGCTTCATGGATACGATAAATAAATGGCAATTCAGACCAGAATGCAGTTTCTGCCACTGTTTCATTTGCCGCAAGCATAAAGGATTCTATAAGTCTGTGAGAATCGCCGCGTACATCCTCCTTTACGTCTATCGGGTTTGAGTCACTGTCGCATATGATTTTTGTTTCAGGGAAATCAAAATCAATAGCACCGCGTTCTTTTCGCTTATCTGCAAGCTTTTTTGCAAGTTTGTTCATTTCTGTCAAAATCGGAACAAGTTCGTAGTATTGATGCGATAACTCTCTATCACCATCAAATATCTTGTTTACGATATTGTATGTCAATCGTGCATTGGAATGTATAACGGTTTTTGCAATTCTATGTGAATGTAGGTTTGCATCACTGTCAAATTCCATAAATACACTAAGCGTAAGCCTGTCCACATCAGGATTTAAGGAGCAAATACCATTAGATAGCTTTTCAGGAAGCATTGGTATTACTGTATGAGGGAAATATACACTTGTAGCTCGATTTAATGCTTCTTTATCAAGGGGTGTATCTTCCTTTACATAGTGAGTTACATCTGCTATATGAACGCCTAATTGAAAATTTCCATTATCAAGAATTTCAAGAGAAACAGCATCATCAAAATCACGTGAATCATCACCGTCTATTGTGAATGTGACAAGCTCTCTTAAATCCTCTCTATCTGATATTTCATCAGTAGATACCACATCAGGTATATCCTTTGTTTCGTCAATTACAGACTGCGGAAATGATTTATGATAATTATTTTCAAGAAGAATACCTTCAAGACAGCTTATGAGGCTGTCGCCTTTTCCTAATACTGTAATAACCGAACCATATGGCTGTGCCTTATCTGTATATCTCTCAATTCGTACAAGTACTCTATCGCCTTTTTTTGCGTTCATAGCATGTACTGTAGGAATTAAAACATCTGCAAAAAATTCTTTTCTGTCAGGCTCAAATACGTATCTACCGCTCTTTATTCCCCTTATTATGCCTACAAGCTGTTTGTTGCCGCGTTCAAGAATTTTAAATATATGCCCCTCTCTGCGTGATGACTCACTTTCTTTTTTATCTATATAAACAAGAACACGGTCACGATCATATGCCCCGTTCATTTTATCCATAGAGATAAACACATCGTCCTCCAATTCATTTATGGGACGAACAAAGCCAAATCCGCGTGATGAATTACAACTGAGAATACCTGCAACTACGTCTGCATTATTATCTATTGCAATATATTTGTTTTTCTTTGTAAGATATATTTTTCCCTCACAAATAAGCTCGTCAAGCAATATTCTTAGTTCATCAAAATCGCTTTTAGGCACGTCAAGCAATGCCGCTATCTCGTTAAGCTTTAGCGGTATATAGTTTTCATCAGATATAAATGCAAATAGTTTTTCTTTTCTGTTCATAATAATAGCATAACCTTATATTTTAAAACTCATTCAACCCTGAATGAGTTTTACTATTTCCTTAGCAAAATGCTCTGGTCCGTATTCATTTGAAACCTTTATTTTATAATCGCAAACTGCGTAGTATGGCAATCTGTCAATAAAACGCTGATGTATCCCTTCTATGTCGCTATCCTTTAATAACGGACGTGAGTCTTTAGCATGACTTAGTCTTTCTAAAATCACATCAAAATCAGGCGATAAGTTCACGATTATACCGTTTTTACGCAGTTCTTTAATATTTTTTTGGTTTAATACAACTCCACCGCCTGTTGATATAACGGTATTGTCAAGCTTTCCTACATCACAAATCACATCATGCTCTATCTCTCTGAAATATTCTTCCCCATTTTGGTCAAATATTTCATTTATAGTCATATTTGTTCTTTCAACAATTACTGCATCGGTATCAACAAGGTTATATCCTAACATATTCGCAAGCTTTTTTGAAATTTGTGTTTTTCCCGTTGCCATAAAGCCTGTTAAAACCACATTCATTTGCCAAAAACCTCTTTTCTTATGAGTTCTGCAATATTATCAGGTAGTTTCGTGTCCGTAAATAGTTCATATGCTAAAATACCCTGATAAATAAGCATATCCAACCCATTAAGAATTTTCGCACCCTTATTTTGTGCAAGTGTCAAAAATTTTGTGCGTTCAGGGTTATATATCATATCAACAGCCGCAGAATTTTCTGTAATAAAACTATCATCTGATAATTCGCTTATGCTGTCCCAAGGCAATGTATCTTCTTGTGCTCCCATACCTGCCGAGGTTGTATTTATAATTATGTCATACGCAGAATGAGCCTTGTTTGTACTGACTCTGTAGCCTGTCATAGTATATAATTCATCTGATATTTTTTTTGCCTTTTCTTTTGTTCGGTTAAGCAATGTAATACTTTTTGGATTTGTCTTTATAATTCGTGCAAGTGCAGGTATAACAACTCCCCCGCACCCTAATACAAGTATGTCTTTATTTTCTGTTTTAATACCCGCATTAGTTAGTGACATATAAAATCCTTCGCTGTCAGTATTATAGCCTGTAAGTATTCCTTCATGGTTTACAACTGTGTTTACCGAGCCAAGCATTTTTGCATCAGATGATATTTCATCAAGATATTGCATAACCTCTATTTTATGCGGTGCCGTAACATTAATACCTGCAAAACCAAATGCACGCATACCATTTATTGCATTTTTTAAATTTTCAGGTTTAACGGTATATGCCGAGTATGTATAGTCATTTCCCATATATTCGGAAATAAAGTTATGCAAGACGGGCGAAAAGCTGTGGTCAGCAGGATCGCCTATTACTGCAAGCTGTTTTGTTTTACCTGTTATTTTCATTTTATTCTCCATTAAAAATTGTTGTTATAGCCATTGAGTAATCGTGTGGCATATGTTGGGTCAACTACCTCCCAATCAAAGGAATATGGTTTCATACCTGACTCTATTAAAGAGGTATAAACCGTGTCATATGAAGATTTGGGAACAGTTGATGTATAGATCTGATTTTCAATTGTATCGTGTATCATAAACTCTAATCCATCATCACACACCTTACCAAATCTGCAATTACGTTGTTCGCTTTTTTCAATATCCTGTGAGAGTATCATAAGCTTTATGACCTCTATAGCCTTATCGTTTAGTTCGTTATCAAATATTAGTATTTTCTCAAGCATTTCGTTGTATTCAGTTACAAATCTCAAGTTATAGCCCTCTAATTTATCAAGTTCATCACTGTTTTTTGAGGACTCCTTTATATCTGAAAACATCTTCTCTTTTAAGACAGGATCGTTTGTCGGCGAAAAGGAAATCATAAGACGTTTGTCCTCATCGTGATAAAGCATTGGGTGCGGCATTAAACCGATATGCTCACACGATGGACATTTGAACATATTTATTTTGCCTGCAAGTAAATCTGATTTTAAATCCATACTGTCCTTCACCGTTATCGAACTCCACACAGTAACATCAGACATATGCTCACACTTAGGACATTTAACCGATTGTTTTAAATTTATACTCATAAGAAAAAACTCCATTCATTTTATAACCTTATTATACTATAACTCACACCAATAATCAAGTGTTTTTGTCATAAATAATGGATATTATGCGTAATATAAAATACAAGCTATGGAAAGGACAAGTGCTATGAGGGGGTTTAAAACCTATATAATAACAAAAAAGACATTAACAAAAATTTTTACTGTATTTATTGCAGTAGTGCTTATAATAATTGCATCTGTTATAATCATTAAAAAGAAAACGAATGCCGAATATATTGCTGTCTTTTCACATTCTGCAGGAGAAATTTTAGAAGAAGGAACAGTAAATGAATCAAGTGCGGATATACAAAAAAGTGTTTTAGGTTTTGATGTAAAGGACCCCATATCCATTATGAACAGTGCATCCGTCAAATTTGAGGAAAAAGAGCCCGATACTCCTAAAAAACAGGAGAAGACCGAGCCATCCGAGACAGCACCGCCACCTACACAAACAGTAAACGAGTTAAAAATAAATAATGCAACAAACTATGATGTAAATTTAAAGGAAATGTGTGAAAAACCGCTTGACTTTAAACTTGATATGCAAGAGCCTGAAGTTCTTATTGTACATACTCATACAACAGAGTGCTACAATGGGAACGAAATGACAGGTGAATCAGAGCGTACTACTAACGAAGCATATAATATGTGCCGTATTGGCGATGTATTATCAGATACACTCAATTCATACGGAATTATAACTATACACAACAAAACTATACATGACTATCCTTCGTATCAGGGGTCGTATACACGTGCATTGAATACGATAGAGAGGGTCTTGAAAGAATACCCGTCAATAAAGGTTGTACTTGATATACATCGTGATGCATATGTCTATGCAGACGGCACGAAATTGCGTGTAGCTGAAAATATTAACGGTGAAGATGTGTCGCAGGTTATGATTGTTATTGGTACTGACAGCATGGGATTAGACCATAAAGATTGGAGATCTAATTTAGCCTTTGGTGCAAAAATACAAAACACAGCCCAGACGTTGTATCCGGGGCTTATGAGGCCCATCAACTTAAGACGTGAACGGTTCAATATGCATCTGACAAAGGGGTCAATATTATTGGAAATAGGCAGTAACGGAAATACACTTGAAGAATCTGAAAAAGCAGCCGAATATATGGGTCATGTAATTGCATCAGTATTGATTAATGGCTGAATTTAGGGGTTCTTTGCGATAAAAATACTCCGAAAAGAATTAATGCACCACCCATAATCTGACCTGTGTCGATTATCTCACCTAAAAATGTTGCACTGAGAATTATGGTTGTGATAGGCTCAACCGATGATAATATTCCTGCTGTTGATGCACCTTCATATCGTATCCCTAACTGTAAAAGTGGCATTGCACCAAGAGTTGTAAGAAGTGAAATTAATGAAGCAAAGCTCCAGGACAGAGGTGAGAAATTAAAATTTATTTCATTTACAAGAACACCGAAAATAAAAATTGTACTACTCATTATGAGCATTACATAGAATGTCAGGACAATAAAATCCATACGATTAAGCGATGAATGATCAATGTATATTACATAAAAGCTGTAAAATACTCCCGATAAAAGTGCAAGAATAATCCCGACTTTGCTCGACTTCATACTTAAATCAGTAAACATAAAAATACCTATTGTAACAAGTACGACAGAGCACAGAGTTACCCTTGTCATTTTTTCGTGATATAGAATTGCTGAGGCAATTACTATTACCAATGGATATATAAAATGCAAGGTAGTAGCTAAGCCTGTAGGAATGTAATTATACGATAAGTAGAGCAGAAGAATAGGTAATGCACCGCCTACTATTCCTAAATTTATTATAGACTTGATTTGTTTTTTTGTCAGCTTTAGAGATTTTTTGTCCGCTTTTATCATAATAAATAAAAGCGGTATTGACATAAAGCTACGCAAAAAAGAGAGTGTAACGCCATTTATCCCGCCTCTGTATGCAACTGAAGCGAAAATTGGCAGTATACCGTAAAAGAAAGCTGATAAAATCAGAAAAAGCTTGCCCTTAGTCATAAAATCACTCCGTAAAGCGAAAAGGCAAGCTTTATTCTGTTGTTGTGGCTTACAATTCCGCAGATTCAGTATAATTGTTGCCTGTTTACGGAATTTTATACATTTTTCTTTATCTATAGTGACTGTTTTATTTTTGACCAATATTCCTTTGCAAGAGTCTCCGTTTTATTATCTCCAAACTCATAATATTTCCTGTCTTTTATATTATCAGGCAGATACTGCTGTTCTATGTAATGATCAGGATAACTATGCGGATATTTATAAGTCAGTCCGTGCCCCAATTTTTGTGAGCCGCTGTAATGTGCATCCTTTAAATGGGACGGAATATCACCTGTATCTATATTTTTAATATCGTTAAGAGCATCATCTATTGCACATATGGCACTGTTTGATTTTGGCGATGTTGCAAGCAGAATTACAGCTTCTGCAAGGGGTATTCGTGCTTCGGGTAAACCCAGCTGTAATGCAGAATCAACACAAGCTTTGACTATGGTAACAGCTTGAGGATATGCAAGCCCTATATCCTCTGATGCCATTACAAGTATACGTCTGCATATGCTTGCTAAATCCCCCGCTGAGATAAGTCGGGCAAGATAATGAATTGCTGCATCAGGATCAGAGCCTCTTACTGACTTCTGGAATGCCGATAATATATCATAGTGACTGTCGCCGTCCTTATCATAACGCAATGCTTTCTTTTGAGTTGCCTGCTCCGCAAGCTCAAGAGATATAATAACTGACTTTTCTTCTGTAGGACGTACTGACATACATACAGCTTCAAGAGAATTAAGTGCTTTTCTTACATCACCGTTTGATGTGTGCGCAAGATGTGTCAGTGCATCTTCTTCTGCCTCTACCTTAAAACCCTTAAACATTTCAGAAGAGAGTATTTCTACTCCCCTTTTTAATGCCATTATAATATCATCAGCCGATACAGGCTTAAACTCGAAAACAATACTTCTTGATAACACCGCATTATAAATATAGAAATACGGATTTTCCGTTGTACTTGCTATAAGTGTTATTTTTCCGTTTTCCATAAACTCAAGCAGTGATTGCTGTTGCTTTTTATTAAAGTTCTGAATCTCATCAAGGTAGAGCAATACACCTTCAGGTGCTAAGAACGAATCAAGAGTTGCAGCAATATTTTTTATATCAGAAACTGAAGATGTTGTTGCATTAAGTTTATGCAAAGTTTTACCCGTTTTTGATGCTATAATATTTGCAACTGTTGTCTTACCTACACCGCTCGGGCCGTAAAATATCATATTTGGTACTTCATTATTTTCTATAATGCGTCTTAGGAGCTTATTATCACCTATAAGGTGAGTTTGTCCTACGACATCTTCAAGTCTTGTAGGTCGCATTCTGTTTGCAAGTGGTGTATGCATTATTCTTTCTCCTCAAGCTTTGCATTTACTGAACTAATAAGTTCCTCAATATCCTTTTCGGAAATTGTGGTCATTGCCGAACGATTACATTCGTGTATTCTGTCAAGCTTTTCTTTTGCGGATTTATAATCACCTATGGCAATATCTATTTGTGCCGCATGATACCAGGCTTCAACAAATTTAGGCTCTGACTCAAGTATTATATCGGATATTTCCTTGGCCTTTTCATATTCGCCTCTGTTATAATAGCATATAAGCATATTGTCACATATGTCACGGTTATCATCTGCATAATCATATGCTTCACAGCAGAAATTAAATGTATCATCACTCATAGGTTCTTTGAGTATTTTAAAATAACCTAACATACCATATAACGTCATTGATCTGTATCCGTCCTCATAAAGCTCTGATATGTCACTATAAGCTTCTTCCAGGTTTCCGTTCTTGTAGTAACACATAGCTCTCTCTAAAACTGCAACATTACGCTTTTGTGGCTCAAGTTTGTGTGCAAGTAAAGATTCCGTAACCTGTTGCGCTTTTTCAAATTCTCCTGCTCTTAGAAGAATTCGTGTGTATTCCATTTTAGAGTCAAAATCAACCGAAGAGTATTTCATTGCTTTTTCATAGTATTCTACTGCATTTTTATATTCGCCTTCTGAAAAAGATTTTCTGCTTTTGATTTTAAACATAAACGGAATAAATTTGATTATAGCATATATTATGACTCCAAAAGAGCATAAAAGGCCCAATACTAAGCTTGCTTTATATGCAAAATAAATGACTATGCACGCAACAATTAACAATAAAAATTTCATATCATTATCCCTTTCGTAAATACAAAGAGAGTCAAAAACGTATTTCAACTCTCATATTTATACAATCAGTCTACTATTTCAATATTATCAAGCTGTGCTTTGAAGCTCTTTCTTACAGCATTTAGGTATTCCTCCCGTAATGACTTCTGTTCAGCCTTTTCAATGTCAGTAAGACCTGTTGTTTTAGATTTTTTTGCTAATTCGTTTATTCTATCTATTTTCTTTTTATCCATAATAATAAATCCTTATAATATAAATCACATTATCAGCCTATCAATGTGAAATACCCTATAACACATGCTGCTAATATTATTCTGTACCAGCCAAAAGCTGAAAAACTGTGTTTTCTGACATAGTTCATCAAGAACTTTATTGCAAGCATTGAAACTAAGTAAGAAACCACCATTCCTACCGCTAACAGTCCCCAATCTATGACACCCTCAAAGGTTATAATCTTCAGTATACTTACACCAAACATTACAGGTATTGCAAGGAAAAATGAAAATTCCGCCGCAATTTCACGTGATGTACCGAGTATCATACCGCCAAGAATTGTAGAGCCTGAGCGTGAGGTACCGGGGATTATTGACAACACCTGAAACATACCGATAAGTATGGCTGTCTTGTACGACATATCATTTATTGAATAGATAGTTGTTTTTTTGTTAAGCTTTTCGATTATAATAAAGGCCACTCCATATATCACAAGTGTCAGAGATACAACCTGCCAATTTTCAAAATGCTCCATATAATCGTTAAGCAAAAGTCCAAAAACTCCCGCGGGAATACACGCGACTATAACCTTGAACCACATATTCCATGTATCTCTCTTCTCAACCTCTGTTTTCTTAGGCGAAAACGGATTAAGCTTATGAAAAAAGTGAGTTACGACGGCTAAAATTGCACCTAACTGTATAACATAAATGTATAAATCCGATGCAAGAAATGAACCTTCGTTATTTAAGAACTCATTAAAGAGTATCAGATGCCCTGTAGAGCTTACAGGGAGCCATTCTGTTATACCCTCAACTATACCTAAAAATATTGATTTAATAAATTCCATTATAGTGATATACTCCTTACAAAATCAGCAATTATTTCTGCACTCTTTTCTACTCCTGCCTTTGCTGAATTAATACAGAAATCGTAGTTTGACATCTTACCCCATTCAAGATTTGAATAATAGTTATAGTATGTCTTACGCTGTTTATCACTCTTTATGATTTTATCCTTTGCCTGCTTTTCTGTAAGGTTGTGAAGTTTTGCTATTCTCTTTATGCGATCCTCTAATGGTGCATATATAAATATATTTATAAGCTGTATATCTTCTGCTTCTTCAAGTACATAATCTGCACACCGTCCGACAATTACACTGTTTTCCTTTGCCGCAACATTTTTTATAACATTTGATTGCGCTATAAAAAGCTTATCATTTAACGGCATCTCGTAATACAGAGGCCCGTTCATGCCACGTATAGAGTAACTTCCGCTGACAAGCGAATATAACAAACTTGACGTAGCCTTTTCGTCAATGTATGCTACAGCCTCATCAGATATATTACTGTCCTTTGCAGCAATCTCAACAAGCTTCTTGTCATAAAACGCATAGCCAAGCTTTTCTGCTAAAAGCTTACCTATGTCATGTCCGCCTGAACCGTACTGCCTGCCTATTGTAACTACTTTAATCATTACAATTCCTCCATTTATTTGTTTTCATTTATTTGTTTTTTATAAACCTCTTTATATTTATTAACTTTTTCAACATAGTGACGTGTTTCGGGAAATGGAATATAGTAAAGTGTCTTATTATCAGAGCTGTAATCAGGATTTTCAAGCCAGCTGTCTACATTCCCCGCACCTGCATTATATGCCGCAAGTGCAGTATCCACATTTTCATATTTATCTATAAGGTTTGCAAGAACGTAACAGCCTATTTGTATATTTGTTTCAGGATCCATATAGTTGTAATTTTTTAATCCCAGCTTTTCTCCGTATTCATGTGCTGTTGTTTGGGTTAATTGCATTAACCCCCCTGCATACTTAGAACGTGCATCAGGCACAAAGTTGCTTTCCTGACGTATCAATCCCATAACAAGATATGGGTCAAGGTCATTTTTATCTGAATATTTAATTATGTAACTGCTGAATTTTACAGGGTATCTTATTTCGTTGATTTTGTCGCTGATTTTCTCTCCTGCTTTGTTAGCACATAATATGATAATAATAGCAAAAAATAACATTACAAGAACAGAAAACCGTCTTCTTTTCTTTCTATTTTTTTGATATATTCTTGATTTTGTTGTATATTTTCTCAACACATTCTCCTAAATTAATCTCATCATTATTTTCAATTATATAATCTGCGTACTGGCAATATTCTTCATTTGTCATCTGTGAATTTACACGCATTTGTGCTGTTTTTTTGTCAATATTGTCACGTTTTGTAATTCTTTCTATGCGTGTAGCGGTATCTGCAATCACAACTACCATTAATTTGCACATATCCATCACGGGACTGCCGATAATCACAGCACCATCTATTGCCGCAATGGGTGATGTTGAATTTGTAATTTCATTTTCTAAGTAGCTCTTAATATATTTATGCGTAATATTGTTTAATAATTGCAATTTTTCTTTGTCATTAAAAACAATTTTTCCGAGTGCTTTTCTGTCAAGTTCACCAGTTTTCGTAATTACATTACTCCCAAATTTATGGCAAATTTCTGATAAACACTGACTCCCTTTTTGGGTTACTGCCCGCGATGCTTTATCTGCATTTGCAACATATACGCCCAAATCACGAAAAAGCTTGCTCACCGTTGATTTACCGGCACCTGTAGCACCTGTTATTCCAAATATAAACTTATCCATATCAAGTATTTTCTATCTGCCAATCTATAGGCATATCACCATTTCTCTCAAGAATTTTATTTGCTGTTTTAAAATGCTCACAACCAAAAAAACCACGTGATGCAGAAAGCGGGCTCGGATGTGCCGCCGTCATAATAATATGATGCGGATTAGTAATAATCTTCATTTTTTCTTTTGCATTATTGCCCCACAGCATAAATATAATAGGTTTTTTGCGGTCATTATAAAGCCTTGCAACAGCATTAGTAAATTCTTCCCAACCTATGTTTCTGTGCGAATTTGCAGATGACTGTCGTACAGTAAGGGAATTATTTAAAAGCATAACACCCTGCCTTGCCCATTTTTCAAGATAGCCGTTATTGGGTATGTAACAGCCCAGCTCATGATTAAGCTCTTTATACATATTAAGAAGTGACGGAGGTATCTTTACGCCTTTTTTAACCGAAAAAGCAAGACCATGTGCCTGATCGGGCTCATGATACGGGTCCTGACCAAATATCACAACCTTCGTATCTGCATAAGAGGTCAATTTAAACGCATTAAATATATCATACATATCAGGATAAACTGTGTGTGTTTTGTATTCATTAGCAAGGAATTTACGAAGATTAAGATAGTATTCCTTTGAAAATTCTTCTTTTAGTAACTCGTCCCAATCATTGCCTATATGTACCATATATACCTCCCGATACCTTATAATAGTATTGTATCATATAACAACTTAAATTTCAAGAAAAAAATCATCTTGTTTTTTTGTTCATTATAAACATAATAACTGTAGCTCCAAATATGATAATATACCCGATTACACTTAAAGAATCTGGCACTGTTCCAAATACTATAAGGCTCATAAGTG
>CADBPJ010000148.1 GCA_902796445.1 uncultured Ruminococcus sp.
AAAAAATCTGCGTTCCTTTGGTATCTGGTTTGAGAGTGGCTATGACGGCGCATCAATCTATCTTGACAACTTCTATGTTAAGCGCTACACAGGCGATACGGCGTTTAAGGCTGAGACGTATGGCGAGAGCAGATTCAGTGTTACAAACGGCACAATCAAGGTTGCCATGACGGAACGTTCAAAGGAGCCCGTAACAAAGGAAAACATAACAATTACCAACAACGTAACGGGTGCACAAGTAACGGACTTTGATGTATTGAACTACACAGGCAGAACCTTTGATATCAAGATAAACGAAACCGTTGAATTCGGCAGATACACTATAAGCTTTAGCGGTGTCACAGGTCAGCTGAGCGGTAAAGAGATTTCGGGTGAGCTTATTGCAGATACCGAATACAAAACTGCATCTATAACAACGGACGAATCCAATGACTTTGAGGATTATACGGATACGGACGGAACACTTCCCGAGGGCTTTATATGCCTTGAGGGAGAGGAGCTTTTTGCAACGAGTGCTGACGGAAAAGACGGCGGCAAAGCACTTGGCTTTGCCAATATGATAGGCGCGCGAACAATAAAGCGTGCGATGTATCAGTTCACCTCACCCATTGAATCTACGGAAGGTCTTGATATAAGCTTTGATGCGTATGTGAGCGGTGCGAAAATGTATTTCTATCTTGCGGATGAGGGCGATTTTGATACAACTACAACCGACTACAATAAAAACGCATTAATTTGTATAGACAAATATGGCGATGTTTACTATGCAAACGGACGGACGGACAATCCTTCAAGCGATATCGGCACAGGGCTCAACCTCACACCAGGCGAGTGGCACAACATAAGAATCCGCATAGTACCTGACAATAATGAGGATAAATCCTATCTTTACATATCAGCAGACGATGGCGAGGAGTATAGGTGTGCAACCTCACGTCCATTCCACAAGGGCTCGGCTTACGGCTACGGTGTGGGATACTTATCACCCTCTTCAGACAAAGATATACGAATTGACAATGTGAATATATCGGGAAGTATAACAGCGTATTATCCGCAGGTGGAGAGCATTGTCGCATATGACGGTCTTGGCAATACAGTCGATTTAAGCAACAGTCCAACAGCAATGATAAGCGAGATAAGGGCGGACTTTAACACATATGTATCCCATAACCTTGACGGGCTTATCACCGTAACCGAGGACGGCTCTGAAATGCCTCTCAATTATGAGGTTACAGACGATAACGATACATATAAATCAACTCTTATCATACACTTTGATGGCTTGCTCAATCCGTTAAGAGAATACAAAATCCTAATCAACGAGGGCATACCGTCAGCGTATTCCAATGATGTAACATCATTTTTAAAATACAGCACCGAGCTTGTTGTAAATAATGAATTAGGCTTTAAGTGCAATGATTTCGGATATAACAGTACCGAAAGGATTGCAAAGGTTACATTCTCCAAAAACAACAGCGATGAGGGCAGCTATATCTATGCCGTTGCAGCATATAAAAGAGTTACTGTAAAAAATAATGACGGTGAAGATGTAGAAAAGCTTGTTTTGGTCGGAATGGACTATACTCCGATAACAATTTCAGCTAATGATATAGGCAAAATTGAATGTAAGGTCAAATATAACGGAAATACGGATGGAGTAGATGAATACAAAACATTCTTATGGAAGTATCCAAAGCTTGAAAAGCTCGAATATGGCCTTGACGGCAGCATTGAATGATATATTCGATGCAGAAATGGTAGATAATTATTGTCATAATTATAAAAAAATAAATTAAAAAGGAGAAATGACAAAATGAAAAAGACAAGAAAATGTATTTCAGTATTGTTGGCAGGCATGATTGCAGCCTCCGCTGTTCCTTCGGCATTTGCCGCAGGTGACAAATCATTTGCACAGCCGTGCGTTGTTGATTATTTCAACAGCTTTAACGGATATGCCGGGGGTTGTCCGCAGAAATTTGATGCGAACAGCTACGGCGGATATTCCTGGCGTACCGGAAACCTTAAGTCGGCGACCAACCAAAACGGCAATACGTATTTGCAGTTTACAGGAACCAACAACAATGAGTCGGGAATGCAGATGAAGTTCAATGAAACAATCACATCGGGAAAGCTTCATATAAGCTTTGATATGAGGATTGACAATACGAATAATTTCAACAATCTTGTATTTGACGGCGTAGACACAGGCGGTACAAACAACAACAATAACGTAAATGACTGGATGGCAGGAAATGGTTATATGTCAAGAACTCCAATCCTGACGTTTGACAATACCTTGAATGAAGACAATACACCAAAAGATACTGTTTACCCCGTTAAGGAAACGACGCAGAATTACAAAATTTCAGACATAGGTACAAAATGGCACAAATATGATATCATAATTGATTTTGACAACAACAAGCTGGATTTCCATCTTGACGGAGCTCAAGCTAAAACAGCACCGTTTAATTCGGATTTGAAAACTCTGAACTTCCAGTTCCCGGCGAATCAGGATCCCGTAAGTATGGATAACATATTTATAAAGCATTATCCTGACGGCAATGAAGGCAGACCGCAGATTGTTGTTGATTATGCGGGATCGGGCGTACAGACGGAGAATGCTGTTATATATGCGGCTTTCTCAGAGGCAATGACTGTTGTAAATGAAAGCAAGCAAGAGGTGTTTACAGAAGACTTTGAAGCCGTTAATGTTGTGACGGGAGAGCGTGTATCACCGAGATATGCTGAAAAAGCAAACGGAGCAGTGAAGCTTACATTTAGGTCACTTCCAGCAGGTACATATAAAATCGAATGTTCTGCATATAAAAGCATGCTTGACCAAAAAACAGCTGCAGCGAGCAACACCTTCAGCACTGTAGGTGCGGCTCAGAATGTAAAGGCGGAAAATGTACTTGTTGCGGATAACTTCGAGAACTACAACGGCGGTATGCCCGCAAATGCTGTAAGTGCAGGTCTTGATAAATCCTACAGCGGCAGTCTTACAGCTGTATCAGGCAAGGACGGCAAAGGCTTAAAGATTGACGGAAATAACGGCAGAAGCAATATCATTTATCAACTGCCGTACGCAGTTAAGAGCGGTAAATTGACATATGAGTTTGATGTTAATCATACAAACGGTCTGTGGTTCACAGGTATTTTGGGAGCGGAGTGCTTTGAAACAGATACTATTTCAGCTTCTCTGTACGGTGACACAAAGGCGGCAGCACCGACAAATACAACATATACCGATTCAGTAGCAGAGGAAGCTACAGAGGCACAAAAACAGGCATGGGCAACAGTTGTTAAAAACGACTTAAGAGATTTAAGAGAATCGACAGTCGGCGTCGGTGTATTTAACCCTTCGAATAGCTCGATTACTGCAGAAACAGTTCAGGCAGGACTCACAAAATCTTATGAGTTTAGCGGTGCTGCTCTTAACAGTGGATATACAAATACCGTTGATGGACTCACCACACCGGCAAATACATGGAATCATGTAAAGGTAGAGATTGACCTTGATGCGGCTGTATATAATATCACGGTAGGAGAGACTACAAAAACCTTTAAGGTTTATCAGGACAGACTCAGACCTACAATGAGATATAAGATTAAGAACGTAAACGGTAAAGATTATTGGGTAAAATCTCTTGAATATGGTATAGAGGGTATATCTTTGGGTAAATTCAACGGCGGAGATACTAAATCGGATGTTATCTTCGACAACTTAAAGGTATATACGGACAGCTCTTACAATGACTACACCGATTTTGATGGTGATAAAACACAAGTCAATACAACTGCGGAACAAAAGTATAATCAGCCTGCAAGCTTTGTAAAGTGGGATAATCCGCAGCATACAGCGGGCAATACATATTCAAAGTTTGCTTACGGTGACGGCAAGGATTCAGCATCAAATACCTCGGATAAAGCATTAAGAATTGCAGAGTCAGGTTGGGGCCATATATTGAACAGACCGATAAGTGCCAATACACCGTTCTCGATTGAGTTTGACATATCTCCTGCAGCATCTCAGACCTGGTCATTGAGACTTATGAGAAAGGAACAGCTGTACGGTACTTTTGAGTCAACATCGACAACTGAAAAACCTTTTGAGGCAATGGCTTCGACTGCAAAAGGTATTCGTTCCATTACAGGTGATTGGCAGGACAATGTGGAACGAAATGGTTGGTGTGTACTCTATACGGGAAAAAAAGACGATAAGTATTATCTGAAGTCATCTACAGGATATGTATCCTATGGTTATCCGGGTAATGATTCTTTGGAAATAACAAACCCTTCAGGCTGGAATCACATAAAGCTTGTAGGACAGCCTCAGGGCTACACTATATATGTTACGGCTTATGTGAATGGTACGAAGCTTTGTGACGGATGGTCAACAAAAGTTCCTGCAAGCACGGAAATAGCGGCAATAGGCCTTGATAACGGTGATGCGAACAGCTATATTTCAATTGACAACCTAACAGTTAAGCAGCTCAACACTAATTTGACAGATGCTGCGGCAAACAACATTTATGTAACGGATGCAAATGCTGTAAGCATTGCAAACGGTGAAAAGACACCACTTTCAGATGGTCTTGCTGCAAAGGGCGAAACAGTAGAGATTAATTTCTCAGCACCGATAGCATCAGCAGACGCAATCAAGCTTTACAAGTATGCAGACAATGCAACAACAGAGGTTGCAGTAACAAAAACGTTGTCAGATGATAAGAAGACTCTTTCGGTAACATTACCGAATGACGTAGAAGTAGGCGACAAGTTTGTATTTGAGATACCTCACACCATTAAACCACAAAGCGGCTCTAACTTAAGCTATCTTGATGCGACAGCGGTGGCATTTGAGATTACCGAGGCTGTTCCTGCAGAGATAAAGGTTGAGGAATTCAGATTGTATAAATACTATGCAAGCGGAAAGTACAATGGTGAGGCTAAATCAGGCGAATGCTGGGCACCTGCTACGGCAGACGATGTTGAGAATGCGACAGAAACTGATCGCTTCAAGTTCATCGCAAAGGGTTATAACACAGGCACAAACACAGACCTGTATTTTATAAGAGCGATTAAAGATGCGGACGGAAGACTTACGGATGCATTCGTCGGTGAGGCAACTATCGATCAGTATGGACCATTTACAAAGGATATCGTAGGTGAAGGTATCGATAACAAATATTTCACACTTAATGGTCTTACAGGTAAATTCAGCGGATATCTTTGGGAGACGGGAACATTAAAACCGCTTTTCACACGTTTTAACGCAGAATTACCGACAACACCGGCGGCAACACCTGAGGACTAATAAGATATTTATATGTTTAATTACAGAGTGAGGTATTAAAAACGGAGGGTGGAGTTGTTTTCATGGACTCCACTCTCTACACTCCAAATTCCACACTCTTATCGAAAGGAGAAAAAATATGAAACTTACAAAAGGCTTTAAAATTATAGCCCTTGCAGCTGCGGCTTCATTTATGGTTGGTTCGTTTGCGGGCTGTTCGTCAAAGGATAACACTCTTACAGAAGACGGCAAAACACAGATTTTTGTGGGCGGCTGGCCAAAGAACGAAGGAACTGATAAGGATAACTGGGCGGCACGTCAGGCGAGATTTGAAGAGGCAAACCCTGAATTTAAGATAGTGCCTGATTATTGGTCATTTGACTTGAAGTCATTCTATTCAAAGGCTGCAGGCGGTCAGCTTCCTACAATTTACGGTACAAACTTCACAGAGGTATCTCAGATTATCGCCGCAGGATATTCAGCAGATATAACAGATCAGCTTAAAAAGGACGGTCTTTATGATAAGTTTAACCCCGATGTTCTTAAGCTTGTATCTTCAGAGGACGGCAGAGTTTATGCATTCCCATTCGCAACATATGCTTTGGGTATGGGCTTTAATGTAGATATGATGGAGGCAGCAGGTCTTATGGAGGCAGACGGCACACCGAAACAGCCTAAGGACTGGAACGAGGTTGCTGAGTTTGCTGTTAAGATTAAGGAGGCTACAGGCAAGCCGGGTATTGTATTGCCTACAGCTAACAATAACGGTGGTTGGATATTCACTCCGATTGCGTGGAGCTTCGGCGTTGACTTTATGGAGCAGGACAAGGACGGAAAGTGGAAAGCAACATTTGACAGTCCTGAAGCAGTAGAGGCTTTGCAGTTTGTTAAGGACTTAAAGTGGAAGTATGATGTTTTGCCGGCAAACTCAATCATTGACGGAACAGAATACTATAAGGTATTCGGAACAGGCGGCGCAGGTATGCTTATTTCTGCAGGAGATATGCCCGCAAAGCTTACTCAGTACGGTATGAAGCCTGATCAGATTGGTATGATGGCAATGCCTAAAGGTCCGAAGAAGCATGTTACTCTTACAGGCGGAAGTGTTACGGTTGTATCAAATAAGGCTAACGAGAAGCAGATTGAGGGCGCTCTTAAGTGGACTGAAGTATTGTACAAACCTACAGTTTCAGATGATATGAAGGCATCATCAATCGAGGGTATGAATCTTAAGCTTGAAAGAGGCGAGCTTGTAGGCGTAAAGAGTATGAGTATCTGGAACACTGATACTGAGGCTGTTAAGTTTACAAACGATCTTATCGAGTCAAAAGCAAACATAAATATGAACCATGTCAAGCTTTATAATGATTTCATTGCTGATATGGGTGATTGTGAGCTACGTCCCGAAGAGCCTGTATGTGCACAGGAACTATACAGCATACTCGACGGTTGTATTCAGGAAATTTTAATCAACAAGGATGCAGACTGTGCAAAAATTTTAAAGAAGGCATGCAACGATTTCCAGGTAAACTATTTGGATAATTTGGATTATTAATGCAGGAACAGTAATTACTAAAATATTGCTCACCTTTTTGATAATTTAATAACTGCATGAATAAACATGAAAAAAAAGAAAGGTGTATTATAGTATGAGTTCACAAGAATACAATACTGTTAAATTAAAAAAACGAACCGGTGGCAAAGTGCGCATCGGTAAAGAGATAAGAGCCTGGGCACTTCTTATCCCGTCCGTAGTTCTGTTCTTTCTTTTGGTATGGCGTCCGACTGTGCTCGGTACGGTTTGGTCGTTCTTTAAGATGGATGCATACACTCCAAGAGAGTTCTGCGGCTTTGACAACTATATCAGAGTTTTGACTCATACGCAATTTTTGCCGACTCTTTGGAATACGGTGCAGTATGTTTTATGGTCGCTTGTATTAGGATATTTGCCACCCGTTATTATTGCGGTTATGATAAACGAGATGGTTCATTTTAACAATGGTTTCCGTTCCGTAATCTATCTTCCTGCTATAATACCTGGTATTGCGGCAATGCTTATATGGTATTACATATATTATCCTGACCAGACAGGACTTCTGAATATGCTTCTTATGAAGATGGGAATGGAGCCGTATATGTGGCTTAATGATCCGAAATTCGCCATCGTGGGTATTATTATCTACTCTACATGGAAGGGTTTCCCAGGAACAATGATTCTATATCTTGCCGCTCTTCAGTCGGTGTCCTCAGAGCTTTATGAAGCGGCACTGCTCGACGGTGCGGGAATTTGGAAAAGAGCATGGAATGTTACAAGACCTCAGATTGAGGGTGTTATGCTTTTGAATTTTGTAAACCAGATAATTGGTGTATTCCAGATAATGGAACAGCCGCTTGCTATGACAGGCGGTGGTCCTAACGGCGCGTCAGTATCACTGTCATATCAGCTATATCAATACGGCTTTAACAGTGGTGGTAAGGGTACAGGTCAGGCAATGGCATTGGGTGTAATCATATTCGCTATACTCCTGGTTATGACTATATTCTACTTCAGGCTCAATAAGCGCGTGGAAAGCAGATATTAAGGAGGCAGCATATGAAAAGATTTGAAAATAAGTCTACAACACTGCTTAGCAGTGCTGAGATGAAAACATTTAAAGGACAATTTGTATATTGGCTGTTTTTCGCAGTGCTTGTAGCGGTTGCTGTAGTATCTGTATTTCCTGCAATATGGACGCTGTTTACGGCTTTTAAGGAAACAGAGGAGATTTATGGAGCATTTACTTTCTTACCGAAGAATATGTCACCATCAAATCTTTGGCGCAGAATAGCCGAATCATGGATGCAGCTTCAGCTGGGCAGATCCTTTATTGAAACCCTGATTTTATCACTCGGTAACTGGGTATTCGCCGTTGTTGTAAATGGTTTGGCTGGATTTGTTTTATCAAAGATTAAGCCTAAGGGTTCAAGACTTGTGTTCGTATTGATTGTATGGACTATGATGATGCCGGGACAGATCAGAATGGTGCCGAACTATATGGCAATGCTTAACTTCCCGTTTGCATCACAGAAATCAGTTATGCCCGGAGTAAGTCTGCTCGATACCTTCTGGCCAATGTGGCTCAGTCAAGGCGTAAGCGCATTCAATGTTATTTTGTTTAAAAATGCGTTTGACGGACTATCGCAGTCCTATGTTGAGGCGGCACAGATTGACGGTTGCAGTAATATCGGAATATTTTTCAAAATAATGTTCCCGCTTGCAATGCCGACCATAATATTTGTATCAATCGGTGCATTGAGCGGTGCATGGGCAGACTTCTTTGGTCCGTTGCTGTATTTCGATAACCTTGAGACAACACCGCTTAAGATATACAGACTTAAGTCGGATTCAAGCGTACATATGAACAACCAGTTTATGGCATACATATTCGCTTGTATACCTCAGCTCATTATATACCTCATTTTCCAAAAGAGGATTGTCGGCGGTGTGAATATCGGCGGCGTAAAGGGCTAAATACTTTACATACAACAATTAAAAAAAAGGGCTCTGAATGCCCTTTTTTTTAATTACCAAATGCGGTCACTGTGCGATTCTCGCAAAGGAATGTCGCAAAACTGAAATTTCAAACATACCAATACCTATTTTGCGTTTGAATTATCCTCCGTGTGTCTGTACTGCGTCGGAGTCATATTGAAATACTGCTTAAAACAGCTTGAAAAATATGAAGAACTGTTAAATCCTGCTTCAAAGCATATGTCCGTTAAGGAATAGTTTGTGTTTTTTATCATATTTGCCGCATAGTTTAAACGAAGTGAATTAATGTATTCAGTTACGGTAGTGTTATAATACTTTTTCATATTTCGCGAAAGATGCTCGTATGTTTTATTGCTCAGCTTAACCATAGCCGAAACTCCCACTTTGAAATTTTCAGGTAATTTCATCTGCTCACATACACGCGCAAGCCAGTCGGGGACTTGATTTGCATCTTTGTTATTTGTATATCTTGAAAAATATTTTATAAATAACGCAGTTAAAATATATTTTACCTGCAATCGCTTTTCCCTTACATCAGTGCTCGAGATGCAGTTTATATGATTGAAAAGTGATTCCGTCTGTCTTGTTTCATGTTTTGTCAGAAGAACAGTAGGCGGTATATCACAGTTGAGCATAGAATCCAAATCCATATCCTTGCCCAAAAATTCAAAGATTTCATCTGCAAGCTCCGTCGTAAAAGCAAGATTAATGAACCTGTATGTCTGATCTTTTTTTGTATATATATGTACATCGTTCGGCCGAATAAATGTAAGAGAACCTAACTTGAGATTTTTACATACTCCGTTTACTTGATGCTCTATATCATCAGTCAGAGTCAGAAAAATTTCATAGTATTCATGGGAGTGCAGGACGTTTCTCTCGGTTATGCTGTTTATAAAACGGCATCTGTAACCCTCGGGAAAGTCAATATGGTATTCTGCCTTAAGTCTTTTCGGAGTTTGCATAAAATATCGTCCTTTCTTTGATACATAAGTTGAAAGTACATCTTTTATAAGTAAAACAACAGTGAGGCTTTATAAAATATCATTATATTTATAGCTTTAGATGCTAAAAAATGTTAGAATTCTTATAGTATAAATATTATATAATATAGCAATAAAAAAGTCAAGAGAATATCATAATTTTTTGTTGATTTTAAAATAAAACGGTACGCTGATGTTATGAATAGTAACAACAGTACAAATCCGTTCAGGAGGGATTATATGAGTGATATGAAAGCAAAAAAAATAGAGAAAATAATTTCAGAGATAGATCTGCTTCGCAGAAGGGATACGGGGATTGATTTAGACGTTCGTTATATTGAGTGCGGCTATAAGACCGATAATTCTCTGCCTGCTCCGACAGACGAATGGAAGACGTTGTCAGATGATGTAAGAATTGGCGGTTATGACAACCACTGTTGGATATATACCGAGTTTAAAACACCGTCAGATGCAAATGAGAACGTACAGTACAGATTGACACTCAGCAGCGGATACAGCGGTGCATTTAACTCTGCACGAAATCCACAGTGTATTTTGTATGTGAACGGCGAAATGGTGCAGGGACTTGATTTAAACCATACAGAGTATATTCTCCAAAAAGATACGGAATATAAAATACATATATATTATTATTCGGGATTGTTTAATGATACATATAATTTAAAGCTTAGTATTATGTCTGCCGACTTAAGAATAGAACAGCTCTATTACGATTTTAAGGTCGCATATGACTCTGCACTAATGTTTGATGAGGAAGACTATAAACATATTGAAACAATAAAACAGCTTAATATCGCAGAGAAATATCTTGATTTTACGGAACCGTACAGTGACGCATTTTTTGACGGCGCCGCATCCGCTTGCGATTACCTTAAGAACAATTACTACGGACAATATGCCGCTTGCGAGGCGGTTGTGGATTGTGTGGGACACACTCACATAGATGTTGCCTGGATGTGGACATATGCCCAGACGAAGGAAAAAGTTCAAAGAAGCTTTTCCACTGTTGTAGAGCTTATGAAAAGATATCCTGAATATCGTTTTACAATTTCTCAGCCGCAGCTTCTGGAATATCTAAAAGAAGAGGCACCGCAAATGTATGACGAGATAAAGAAGCTCGTTGCACAGGGAAGAATTGATATTGAGGGCGCAATGTGGGTTGAGGCGGATTGTAATCTGCCCTCCGGCGAAAGCCTTATTCGCCAAATAGTTTGGGGAAAGAGATTTATTAAAGAGGAATTCGGCACGGATAGCAAGGTTTTATGGCTGCCTGACGTTTTCGGCTATTCCGCGGCAATACCTCAGATATTGAGCAAGACAGGTGTGGATATATTCGTTACCTCAAAAATCGGCTGGAATGAGTTCAATCAAATTCCGTATGATTTGTTTAAGTGGGTAGGTATTGACGGAACAGAGGTTTCAACTCACTTTATGACCTGTCAGGACAAGGGCTGGGACAACAAGAGAGCAACATCCTATGTCGGAGAGATAAATCCTGATTACATACTCGGTACATGGGAAAGACAACAGCAAAAGGAGTATACCGATGAGGTATTTATGACGTACGGATACGGTGACGGCGGCGGCGGTCCTACAGAGGATATGCTCCAACAGCAAAGACGTTTGGCAGACGGTGTTATAGGTGTTCCGAAAACCGAGATGAAAACCGCAACCGAAGCGCTTGTAAGCATAGAACAAAAATTTAACAAGAACATTGAGCTAATCGGTAAGGCACCGAAATGGAAGGGCGAGCTGTATCTTGAGTTCCACAGAGGAACGTATACATCTGTAGGTAAGACAAAACGATACAACAGAAAATGCGAGTTTATGCTGCACAATGCGGAGGTTTTGTCTGTTTTAAATATGCTTCTGGCTAACGGAGAATATGATTGCCAAACAATAAACAAGACATGGAAAACCGTACTTTTAAACCAGTTCCACGACGTTATACCGGGTTCTTCAATTCATGAGGTCTATGATGATGTTTTTGAAATGTATGAGGAGGCGCAAAAGGACATTTCCGACGTTATCGGTACGGCTGCGGAACAAATAGCGCGGAATGTGCAGGGTATGAACAGTCTGCTTGTGTTTAACCCCAACGGATTTGAAATGACGGATATCGTAAAATACGGTGATGGGTATATAACGGCAAAAAATATTCCGCCGATGGGTTGGAGCGTTGTCGATGCCCAAGCCGAGGAGTGTTCGGTCGAGGTTAAAGAGAAGTTAATAGAGAACAAATTCTACAGAGTTGTCTTTGATGATAATTATGACATAATATCACTTTACGACAAGCGTTATCAAAGAGAGGTCATAAAGGACGGCGGGAAGGCAAACGAGATTATAATGTATGAGGATTTGCCGTATTCATACGATGCATGGGAGCTTAGTGTGTATCACAAGGATAAGAGCTTTAAGATTGATGAGGTCGTATCCTGCAAGCCTGTATTTGAGGGCGCAAGAGCCGGATTTGAGGTTGTTAAGAGGTTCAGAAACTCTACAATAACTCAAAAGATTTATCTGTACAATGAGCTTGACAGAATAGATTTTGATACCGTTGTTGACTGGCATTTAAGACATATTATTGTCAAAGCCGCTTTCCCTGTGGATGTCAACACGAATAAGGTAACATATGAAATTCAGTTCGGAAATATTGAGCGTGAACATACGGAGAATACCAGCTGGGATGTTGCGAGATTTGAAACCTGTGCGCATAAATGGGCGGATATTTCGGATAACGGCTGCGGTATGGCACTTATCAATGATTGTAAATACGGTTACAGCGTGGTTGATGACTCTACAATACAGCTTTCCCTTTTGCGCAGCGGAAACAGCTCAAGCGAGGAAATAAATGACCAGGGTGAGCATATTATGTCATATTCCATCGTCCCGCACGTCGGAAACTACATAGAGGGTGATGTTGTCAGAAAGGCGTATGCGTTTAACAATCCGCTTATTGCACAGCAAATCAATAACCCCGTCGGTAATCTGCCGCAAAGCTTCTCGCTTGTAAAAACCGATTGCGACAACATTGTTATTGATACGGTTAAGAAGGCGGAAGAAGGCAACAATACAATCATAAGACTTTATGAGAGTGAAAATATGAAGAAGAGAGTGAAGCTTAAGTTCGGAACAGAGATTAAGCATCTTTACATTTGCGATATGCTTGAGAATATTCAATCCGAAGTTGAAGTAACGAATAATACAGCGATAATTGATGTAAAGAACTTTGAGATTGTTACTCTTATGGCAGAAATGTGACTGTAATTAAGGGGCGGCATACCAAAGTAACATCGGTGTTTGGTAGCTGCCCCTTATATTAATATACAAAGTAGCGTAATGAAAGGTTGGTATGATAGTGGAAATGAATATAATCAACAATAATTCGGGAAGCATATTCGATGTAAAATTACACAGCGATATAAATAATATTCGTATATATGATGTATATTTTAAATCAACAGTACCATGTGCACCGTTAAGAATAACTGTTGAATTTAATATGCCGTATATTGAAGCATTTTCGCTGTGGAATGCACAGTGTGGACTGACGAGAAACGTACTTCCCGATTGGCGGCCTCAGCATCAGGTTTCAACGTCGCGGCTTGCCTGCGGCATACCTATTCAGTCGGTAATTTCACAGGGCGGCGACAATGTGTTTACAATATCCGTCAATGACGCAAAAACACCGATTGAAATAAGCAGCGGAACAGAGGAAGTTAACGGAAGCTGTTTATGCAGGGTATCGTTTTTTACCATACCGATAGGAAAAATTAACGAATATAAAAGTCAAATTATTATTGACACACGTAAAATACCATTTTATAAAGCCATATCGGATGCGGCAGAGCGTATGCGCGGTTCGGAACAATTTGTTCCGAATTACGCGCGGCTGCCGATGTATTCAACATGGTATAACTATCATCAGAATATAAACGATGATGAACTGATTAAGGAATGTAAAGCCGCATATGAACTGGGAATGCGGACAATAATTGTCGATGACGGCTGGCAGACCGAAAACAACGGCGGCGGTTATGCCTATTGCGGTGACTGGCGTGTGTGCAAAAGCAAAATCAAGGATATGGCAGCCTTTGTCGATGCTGTTCATGATATAGGTATGAAGGTTATGCTGTGGTATTCCGTTCCGTTTATCGGTAAAAATTCGGATATTTGGGCGGAGTTTCAGGGAAAATACCTTGACAATGAAGAAAATGAATGGAATTGTCTTGATCCGAGATTTCCGGAGGTTAGAGAGTATCTGGCAGGATTGTACGAAAAAGCGGCTCGCGATTGGAAACTTGACGGATTTAAGCTTGATTTTATCGATTCGTTTGAATTAACGGAATATTCGGATAAAACAGGTATAGGTAGGGATTTTGAATCGCTTGAAGATGCGATAGACTGTCTGCTGTGCGATGTTGTGTCACGGCTCAAAAAGATAAATCCCGATGTTTTGATTGAATTCAGACAGAATTATATAGGTCCGGTAGTTACTAAATACGGAAATATGATACGAGTGGGGGATTGCGCGTTGGACGCGTTTATAAACCGCGTCGGTATTCTTGACCTGCGTATGACCTCAGGTAAAGCCGCGGTACATTCGGACATGATAACATGGAATAACAATGACACGAATGAAAGCGTTGCAAAACAGCTTATAGCCGTATTGTTTGGAGTACCTCAGATTTCTGTGCGGCTTGATGAAATAAAAGCAGAACATTATGAGGTACTCAAATTCTGGCTGAACTTTTGGATGGAGAACAGAGAAGTTCTGCTTGATGGAAAACTGAAGATATATAATCCTGAGGCAAACTATTCCATGGCTGAATCGGAGCTTAACAGCACAAAAATATGCGTATGCTACAGCAGAAACATAGTCGAAGCTTTGGGTGATGATTTTATTGTCGTAAACGGAACAGGAGAGAACTTTATCGCTGTAAAGGCAAACGGATATTTTAGATATACAATTCTTGACTGTAAGGGAGTTTGCGTTAACAGCGGAAAACAACATATTAAAGACGTTGAAATATTCGATGTTCCGCAATCGGGAGTTTTGCAGCTTGTTATGATATAATTTATAAGTATAAATGAGAGGAAAGGTATATGATAAAAGCAGTAATATTTGATTTGGACGGCGTTCTCGTAACGACCGATGAGCTGCATTTTGCGGCATGGAAGGCTCTTGCGGAGGAGCTGGGAATAACGGGCTTTACAAAAGCCGATAACGCAAGACAGAGAGGCGTAAGCCGTATGGCATCTCTTGAGGTTGTTCTTGAAAAGACGGACAGGAAATTTTCCGATGAGGAAAAAACGGCTCTTGCGGAAAAGAAAAACGATATGTATGTAAAATCACTTTCAGGGCTTTCAAGAGCGGACGTGTTGCCTGGGGTTTTTGAATTTATCGAATACATAAAATCAAAGGGCATAAAGGCGGCGGTCGGCTCGGCAAGCAAAAACACACCGCTGATACTTGAAAAGACAGAACTTGAGGACAAGTTTGACGCGGTGAGCTGCGGACTTGATACTACACGATCAAAGCCTGATCCCGAGGTGTTCTTAATAGCTGCAAATAAGCTTGGTATTGCTCCTTGTGACTGCGCTGTTGTTGAGGACTCGGATGCCGGAATAGAGGCGGCAAAGGCGGGCGGTATGTATGCGATAGCAGTCGGCGCGGCAGAGCATAATCCGAAAGCGGATATTTCCGTAAAGGATCTGGACAGCTTATACAGAGCATTAAGTATTTTAGCATGACAGGGGAGAATGTGATGGTTGATTTTATCTTGACGGAAAAGGAATTTGACAGGGATAATATACCGTGGAACGGCAACCGTTTCCTTATCGGTAACGGATATTTCGGAATACGGGGAACGCTTGAGGAATACACAAAAGAGAATATGTGCGCCGTAAATATGGCGGGAATTTATGACCGTGCAGGAGATGCGTGGCGCGAAACCGTAAACGCGCCAAATCCGCTGTATGCATATGTCAAGGTATACGGAAAGAAATATGCACTTCCTGAAAACGAGCCTGTTTCTCATGAACAGACGCTTGATTTTGAAAACGGCTTGCACAGCCGAAAAACAGTGTGGCAGACGGAGAATGGCAGAATAACGGTTAAATGTGAACGCTTTGCAAGCATGAGCCGCAAACATTTGGTTGCAATGAGGTATACGTTTGCGGCTGATTTTGAATGTGACGCGGAAATTATAACGGGAATTGACGGCGATATTTGGGACATTAACGGACCGCATTTTGTGAAAATGCACACAGGCTATGAGGACGGAGTGAATTATGTAACAGGCGTGACGGGCGAAAAAAACATTTTCGTAACTGCGCGTGATACCATAAATGCAGATTTCAATGCGGTTGTTGAAACTGAAAATACAAAAGAAGGTGTATACAGACATATTTCCTTTAAGGCAGAGCCGGGAAAAGAATACACTGTAGAGAAAATTGCCGAGATAACAACCTCGGAGGACGATTTTGAGCCGCAGGGTGAAATAACGGAAATGACATATACCGAGCTTAAAGCGGAGCATACTGCCGAGTGGACAAGAATATGGGATATTTCAAAAATCACCATAGACGGCGACGATGAGGCGATGTATGCACTCAATTATTCGATTTATCATCTTAACTGTATTGCACCGAGAGAGATGAAAGGCAAATCCATTGCCGCAAGAGGTCTGTCGGG
>CADBPJ010000149.1 GCA_902796445.1 uncultured Ruminococcus sp.
AAGTTAAGTACCTTTGGCACCTTGTCCACAAGTGCAATAAGGATTATGCCAAAAGATTCCTGCATCTCTGTGAACTTGTACAGGTTATTAAGCACAACGTTTGCATTAGCATCGCGTTTGAGCTCGATTACAAGTCGTATGTCCTCTGATGATTCATCACGTGTTGATGATATACCATCAAGCTTGCCGTCACGGATAAGCTCATTTATGTGCTTCTCCATCTGCGCCTTGTTGACCTTATACGGGATTTCGGTAACAATAATTCTCTGTTTTCCATTATCGTATTCCTCAATCTCGGCTTTTGCGCGTAGGACTATCTTACCACGTCCCGTTGAATATGCCTGACGTATGCCGCTCTTGCCCATAATAACTCCGCCTGTCGGGAAGTCAGGACCAGGCATATACTGCATAAGCTCGTCAATCGTTATCATCGGATCATCAATAGCTGCAATAATCGCATCTATTGTTTCTGTAAGGTTATGCGGCGGGATATTTGTCGCCATACCTACGGCAATAGCGTTTGAGCCGTTAACTAACAGGTTAGGAAACCTTGACGGCAAAACATCAGGTTCTTTTCTTGTATCGTCAAAGTTCGGTACAAAATCAACCGTTTCTTTTTCAATATCAGTAAGCATGGACGCAGAAATCTTCGCCATTTTCGCTTCCGTATAACGATACGCAGCAGGGGGATCGCCGTCGATTGAACCGAAGTTACCCTTACCCTGAACAAGCGGGTAACGAAGCGAGAAGGGCTGTCCCAATCTTACCATTGCATCATAAACAGATGCATCGCCATGCGGATGGTATCTGCCCAATACATCACCGACGGTTGTTGCGGACTTTCTGAAATCCGCCTCATACTGCAAGCCGTCCTCATACATATTGTAAAGAATACGTCTGTGAACAGGCTTTAATCCGTCACGAACATCAGGCAAAGCACGGCTTACTATAACGCTCATGGCATAGTCAATATATGCCTTTTGCATTTCATTATTCAGCTCAACACCGACTATTTTTTGATCATTTAATGCATCTCTGTCAAAAGGCAGTTCCTTTGATTTTTTAGCCATATTTTTCTCCTTGATTTATATAGTAATACATACCTCTATTATACCATATAACTCTCAAAATTGCAAGCTTTTACAACATTTTTTCTTGATTTTTCCAACAAAAAAGGAATTTCCAAAAATGAAAATTCCTTTTTATATATCCGTCTTACATTCCGTACTGTTGCTGTTCTGTCTTAGGTATTGCCTTCATCTTATCCGACAAATCCTCATACTTAACATTTTTAATCTCATCAGAGATTGTAACTGAAATGCCGTACTTAGCCTTAAGGTCTTCATATGCCTTATCTTTCTTTGCCTCTATTGCCGCTGACTCCGCAGTTGCTTTTCTTTCCTCGTCCATTTCAGGAAGCGGAAGTCTTAGGATTACATGATAACCATAGTCGGATTCGCATATTCCGAACTCATTGTCTTTAAGGCCTTTGACTGTTTCCTCAAAAGGCTTTACCATCTCGCCCTCTGTAAATACATATCCGTCAGGATTTGATTCCATGCCGGGATCACTGCCATACTCGGAAATAAGTGCATCAAAGTCCTCGCCTGACTTTGCACGTTCCAAAAGCTCTTTTGCAAGCTCTTCACCCTGTTTCTCACCCTCTGTAGGTTCTTCGCCCTCAGCAGGTTTTTCTATAAGGATGTGCTTAGCACACATATATTTATCGTTGTAATACTTGCTTATTTCCTCATCAGTAACAGTTACATCGCCCTGTTCTTCTTCCATCTTCTTGTCAAGCTTTGAGTGGTAAAGTGATGCTTCGCCAAGCATATCATAAAATTCTATTGATGAATTGTTTTTCTTTAGGTACTTTTCATATGCCGCATATCCGCCGTTTGCTGAAGCGAATTGTGCCCTTAGTCCCTTTGACTGAGTTTTCTCCTCCTCGTCAAGCTCGATGCCCATAGCCTTTGCTACAGCCATAGCCTCCAAGTCTTCTGATATACTATCTATAATGGAGTCCCTGCCTGTGTCAAATTGTGTCTCTCCTGCTGCTGATATAATGCAAGTAAGCATATCTGCATCAGATACTGTAATAGTATCTACCGACTTTTCTTTACTCTCAACCTTGATAGCATCCTTTCCGCCACCACATGCTGTAAGCGCCATTGATGCCACTGCTAAAACTGCTATAATACGTGTTTTTTTCATATTACTTTCCTTCTTTCTTTTGAAATTAAAGCTTAATAAGCCTATTATACATCATTTCGTTTCATTTTGCAATTCTTTTATTAAATTTAATAATTTTTTAACAAATTCAAGTATGTTTCCGTCACGTTCGGTAAGCTTAATCTGAATTGACGGCACATCGGACGAAATAACCTTTACCCTGCCACGAAGCTTTCCGTCAAGGCCGAATACTACATCAGGTGTAAGACAGTCATTACGGAATTTCAGTGTAAGCTGTCCCATTCGCTGTGCAATCTCCGTACAACCCACCTCGCGTGCAGGAATTTTAAGTGACGCTACAGCTATAATATTTATAACAGGCTTTGGCATATCGCCATAACGGTCTATAAGCTCGTCTGAAATCTCTGATTCGTCCTCCTCTGTTTCAATAGCAGAAATTTTTTTATACATATTGATACGCTGTTCGGAGGAGGAAATATAGCCTTCGGGGATATATGCATTCACACTTATATCGACAGTAACATCCTCAACCTCAGGCGATTTTATGCCCTTTGCTTCGTTTATGCTCTCGCTTAGGATTTTGCAGTACATATCATATCCCACATTATCCATATGCCCATGCTGTTGTGAGCCTAAAATATTGCCTGCACCTCGTATTTCAAGGTCACGCATAGCTATTTTAAATCCTGAACCAAACTCCGTAAATTCACGGATTGCGCTAAGCCGTTTCTGTGACACGCTCGACAGTACCTTATCCTTTTTATATGTCAGATATGCATAAGCCATACGATTTGAACGTCCCACTCTGCCACGAAGCTGATATAGCTGTGCAAGTCCCATTTTATCGGCATTTTCGATTATCATTGTATTTGCATTCGGTATATCAAGTCCTGTTTCGATAATGGTTGTGCAGACTAAAATATCAGTAGTGCCGTTTACCATATCATACATTATATCCTCAAGCTCTGTCTCTGTCATTTTACCATGACCTACCGAAACCTTTGCATCAGGGAATTTATCTTTTATCCATTCCGCTTTATGGTATATGCCCTGTACTCTGTTATATAAATAGAATACCTGCCCGCCACGTGATAGCTCCTTTGCTATTGCATCGCATACCACGTCCTCATTATGCTCCAATACATATGTCTGGACAGGATAACGACTACCGGGCGGCTCGGTCAGCACACTCATATCACGGACTGAAGTCATTGCCATATGCAGTGTTCTCGGTATGGGTGTTGCCGTCATTGTAAGCACGTCTATATTTGTTTTAAGTTTCTTGATTTTTTCCTTATGTGCAACACCGAAACGTTGCTCCTCGTCAATAATGAGTAATCCCAAATCCTTGAACTTTACGTCATCTGAAAGCAGTCTGTGTGTACCAATTATAACGTCAATCCGACCATCTTTAAGCTTTTTTATAATCTCGGTTTGCTGTTTTGGTGTACGAAAACGTGAGAGCATCTCAACGGTTACGGGGAAATCCGCCATTCGGCTTCTGAAGGTTTCGTAATGCTGCATTGCAAGTATAGTTGTCGGGCAAAGATATGCCACTTGCTTACTGTCGCATACAGCCTTAAATGCCGCACGCAACGCAACCTCTGTTTTACCAAATCCCACATCACCGCACAAAAGTCTGTCCATAGGCGCGCTTTTCTCCATATCCGCCTTGACCTCTTCAATACTGCGTAGCTGGTCTGTAGTTTCAGAGTAACGGAATGTGTCCTCAAACTCTCTCTGCCAGGGTGTGTCCTCTCCGAATGCGTGTCCTACAACCTCCTCACGTTCTGCATATAGCTTTATAAGCTCCTTCGCCAATTCGTCTGTCGAGGCTTTGACCTTCTGTTTCTGACGAGTCCATTCCTGAGTACCAAGCTTATTGAGCTTGACTGTTTTTTCGTCCGTTCCACTGCTGTATTTATACAGCAATGAAAGCTGGTCAACAGGCACATACAAAACATCCGAGCCCTTATATTGCAGTTTTAAGTAGTCCTTTGATACTCCGTCTACAGTCATTTTCTGTATACCGCAGTACTCTCCTATTCCATGCGCGGCATGGACAACGTAATCTCCAACGGATATTTCATTATAGGATTTTATCCTGTTTGAGTTTTCTTTTCGTCTTTTTGTACGTGATGCTTCATTTTTAAATATTTCCTGCTCGGAAACAAGGACGAATTTCAGCTCGGGGTATTCAAATCCGCCTGAACTGTTCCCCCTTATGATTACTGTTTCGCCCTTATTAAATGTACCATCTGACGAAATACGCACATCAATTCCACGTTGGCGAAACACTCCCTCACGGTTTTTGGCACGGCTGTCCGTTACGGCAAGGACTACTACCGTATAATCATTTTCGTGCCAACGTCTTAAGTCCTCGTACAAATATTCAAGCTTACCATGAAATGAAACTGTTGTTTTTGACACAATGCTTTCAAGATGCTTAAATGAGAACTCATTTTTTGTGTGCGACAGCATTTCAAACGCAACAAGTCGTAATCCTGACAAACCCGCCACTATTTCCTGTTGTGATTTATATAGCTGTAATTTCTCGCCTATAATGCCCTTTATTTTCAGCTCCGCAACCGTTTCTTCCCTCTCCCATATGAATGTTTTCATTCGCTCTAAAACACGTTTCGGGTCAATAACAAATGCAAGAGTGTCCTTATCAAAATAGTCAAGCACTGACGGAATATATCCGTAAATCAGTGAAATATATTTATCAACCGACGGGAAATCAAGCTTTTCACGAAACTGTTCAATGTCACTTTCTAACGTGTTTATATATGCATCATTTCCCTTTCGCTTTGCAGATTTCAGTCTGCGTGAAAGCTCAAGAATAATTTCATCTCGCCGTTTTTCAGAATAGAGTGCCTCCGTTACGGGAACTATGCGTACAAAATCTATATTTTCCAATGTGCGTTGAGTGTCCGCATCAAAGCTTCGCACCGAGTCAACCTCATCACCCCAAAATTCTAATCTCACAGGATTTTGATACCCGGGCGGGAATATATCACAAATGCCGCCTCGTACGGAAAACTGCCCGATGCCCTCTATCATTTCCTCTCGTTTATATCCCATCTCTACAAGTCTTTGGGACAAATCGCCTATTTCACATTCGTCACCCGGTTTTAAGGAGATTGTATTTTTTATAAACAGCTTTTTATCCGCCGTATAGCTCATTAGTGCATCGACAGATGCCACCACAACAGCATTTGTGTTTATAATTTTGTCAAGCACACAAAGCCGTGCATTTTCGTTTGCACGGTTCATAGACTCTATATTATAAAATACGTATTCCTTTGACGGAAACAGTACCGCATTATCTGTATAAAGGCGTAAATCCGACAAAAGATTACGTGATTCCATATCCGAATACGTAACGACGAGCGTGTTACCTTTAGCTTTTGCCGCTATTGCACCGATTAGCTGTGCCTGTGCAGTTTCGGCAACTCCCGACAGGGATATGGGCGTATTGTCAAGATTTTTTATTATACCCTCATAGGGGCGGTACCCGTCAAGTAAATTTATTAGATTCATAGCATACCTTTACTGACCATTAAATTTATTCATAGCACTATCAGCACCGCGTTTAATTATTTCCTCTACCGCATTATACGACTTAATAATAGACTCCTCAAGGACAGGTATTTCGTCCTTCGTAAATCTGCCAAGAACA
>CADBPJ010000150.1 GCA_902796445.1 uncultured Ruminococcus sp.
ACTTTTGATAAATCTCGGTATTAATGCAGAGGTAATTGATATACGTAGCTTTGACGAAACGGACAGAGTGGAAATAACGAACTCTGCACAGCTTGTATATGCAGAAAATGAATTTGTTAAAATGATGTTTGAAACTGCAATGGCGGCAGATAAAGAACATATGATGACATACAAGCGTAATACGCTTACAAGAAAAAGCGAAACAGGAACATACTATATAAATTAACCATGAGGTAGAATATGAAAAACAATGCGATTAAAATTCAAGGTGCAAGAGTTCATAACCTGAAAAACGTATCTGTAAATATACCACGTGAAAAGCTTGTTGTTTTAACAGGACTTTCAGGTTCAGGAAAAAGCTCGCTTGCATTTGACACAATATATGCTGAGGGACAACGTCGGTATGTTGAATCCCTCTCTTCCTATGCACGAATGTTTTTAGGACAAATGGACAAGCCTGATGTGGATTATATAGAGGGTCTGTCTCCTGCAATAAGTATTGACCAGAAAACAACATCAAAAAACCCTCGTTCTACTGTCGGCACGGTAACGGAGATATATGACTATCTGCGTCTTTTGTATGCAAGAATAGGTGTCCCCCACTGCCCTAAATGCGGGAAAGAGGTTAAACGACAAACTGTTGATCAAATAACAGACAGAATTATGGAATTGCCCGAAAGGTCAAGAATACAGGTGCTTGCACCTATTGTAACAGCAAAAAAAGGCGAGCATAAAAACGTGTTTGAACAAGCGAAGAAAAGCGGTTATGTCCGTATGAAGGTTGACGGTGAAATGTATGATGTCGCAGAACCTCCTACGCTCAAAAAAACACAGAAGCATAACATTGAAATCGTAATAGACAGACTTATCATTAAAGACGATATACAATCACGTCTTAGTGACTCAATAGAAACAGCAATTAAACTGTCGGGCGATATAGTTATAATAGAGGTAGTTGGCGGAGAGGTAATGCGTTTTTCGCAAAGCTATGCCTGTGATGAATGTGGTATCAGTATGCCTGAGCCAGAACCGAGACTATTTTCCTTCAACAATCCGTTTGGTGCGTGTCAGCACTGTGACGGTTTAGGGATATTGATGAATATTGATCCCGCTCTTGTAGTAGTTGACGAAAATGCAAGTCTTATTTCAGGTGCAATCCGATGCAGCGGCTGGAACAGCTATGATGACCCCACAAGTATAGCATATATGGCATATACTGCCATTGCCGACAAGTACGGCTTTGACATAAATACACCGTATAAGGATATACCGGAAGATGCAAAAAAAGCTATCCTTTACGGCACAGGCGAAGAAAAGCTGTCTATGCAGTACAACCGTGCATACGGCAGAGGCGAGTATAAAATGCCATTTGAGGGGATTATAACAAATCTGCAACGAAGGTATGATAAACCCACATCAGAATACGCAAGGAGCGATATAAGCCGCTATATGAGCGAAACAGTATGTCCTAAATGTCACGGAGCAAGACTCAATGATGAAATCCTGTCCATAACAATAGGAGGTAAAAATATATATGAGTTTACTCAAATGTCTGTAAAGGACGAAATGGATTTTATAAACTCACTTACATTTACTGACCGCGAAATGATTATTGCAAACCAGATAATAAAGGAAATCAAGTCAAGATTACAATTTCTCTTAAACGTCGGACTTGATTACCTTACTTTGTCACGCTCATCAGGAACACTATCAGGCGGCGAAGCACAGCGTATCAGACTTGCAACGCAAATCGGTTCAGGACTTACAGGTGTTCTCTATATACTTGACGAGCCGAGTATCGGTTTACATCAACGTGATAATGACAGGCTTATCGGCACTCTTGAGCATTTGCGAGATCTGGGCAATACCGTGATCGTTGTTGAACACGATACAGATACTATGCTTGCAGCAGACCATATAGTTGACGTAGGTCCCGGTGCAGGTATACACGGCGGTCGCATTGTCGGCGAGGGTAACGCAGAAGAGCTGTCTAAATGTCCCGAATCCATAACAGGTAAATACCTGAGCGGCGAGCTTAAAATTTCAGTACCGAAAGAAAGACGTAAGCCGACAGGCTGGATAACAGTCAAGGGTGCAAGTGAAAACAACTTAAAGAATATCAATGTTAAATTCCCCACAGGCGTTCTTACTTGCGTAACAGGTGTATCGGGCTCGGGAAAAAGCTCACTCGTTAATGAGATACTATATAAAAGCCTTGCACACAGGCTTAACGGTGCAGGCACACGTCCAGGCAAACACAAAGGAATTGAAGGTATAGAAAATCTTGATAAGGTAATAGACATTAACCAAAGCCCTATCGGAAGAACTCCGCGTTCAAATCCTGCCACATACACAAACCTCTTTACAGATATACGTGAAGTATTTGCATCAACCAACGAAGCAAAGGTACGCGGTTACAAATCAAGCCGTTTCAGCTTCAATGTAAAAGGTGGAAGATGCGAGGCATGTACAGGTGACGGTATCGTGAAGATAGAAATGAACTTTCTTTCTGATGTATATGTACCTTGTGAGGTATGTCAGGGAAAACGCTACAACCGTGAAACACTTGAGGTCAAATACAAAGGCAAATCCATTTATGATGTCCTTGAAATGACCGTTGATGAAGGCGTTGAGTTCTTTAAAAATATACCAAAACTTGAACGAAGACTAAAGACAATAGCAGAGGTCGGATTAGGATACGTAAAGCTTGGTCAAAGCTCTACTACCCTATCAGGCGGCGAAGCACAACGTGTTAAGCTTGCAACAGAGCTTTCAAAGCGTGCTACAGGCAGAACTGTATATATACTTGATGAGCCTACGACAGGTCTGCATACAGATGATGTGCGAAAGCTTATTGATGTATTGAATGAGCTTGTAGAAAGCGGCAACACTGTCATAGTTATCGAACACAACCTCGACGTCATAAAAACCGCCGATTATATAATCGACTTAGGCCCCGAGGGCGGAGACGGCGGCGGCACCGTTATTGCAACAGGTACACCAGAAAAGGTCGCAAAAGAAGAAAAATCGCACACAGGCAGATATTTAAAAAAATTACTATAGAAGGTTTTATTAAATGAGTAAATACAAAGAACTTATGATATGTTCCATACTTACTGCAATTATTGGTGCAGTTGTTGGAATAACCGCAGGAATATTTGGGCAAATTCTGCATATTGCAGAGGAAATACGGAGCGAACACTATATTTTTATTGTTCCGTTTTTGGGTGTGGCAGGAATGGCAATGCTGTTTCTTTATAAACACATCAGTCCAAATTCCGAACAAGGGCTTAATCTTGCAATAGCATATAATATGGGCAAGGCTACCGATGAGGGTGCAGTCAAAAAACATACTCACAAACAAATGCTTGGCAAATTCCCGAAAGCATATGCACCTCTTAAACTTCTGACAAACCTCATTATGCTTTTTTTTGGTGCAAGTACAGGCAAGGAGGGCTCATTTGCCGCATTTGGTGCATCAATCGGTGATTATCTTGCACGTATTACCAAAGCACGTCGCTACAGTCATATACTTCTTATATCAGGTGTTGCGGCGGCAGTGTCAGGACTGTTTCAGACACCTTTAGGCGGAATGTTCTTTGCACTTGAATTTACAGTAGCAGGAGTTATGGTATATTCGTTGCTTATACCTACATTTATTTGCTCGTATACAGCATACTTTTTCTCAAAACTGTGCGGATATACTGCATTTTGCCACTTAGTTTCTGCAAACTTTGACATAAATCTTCAAAATATATCAATGCTTGTTATTGCATCACTTGCATTTGGTATTGTCGGAAGGACATTCGCTGTTTGCCTGAGAAATGCACATCGAATTTATCATCAAAAAGTAAAAAACAGATACCTTTTTATACTTATCACAGGCTCTGTTATGGCTTTAATATTTATCTTACTTCAGGGCAGATACTGCGGTACGGGTGCAAATATCATTTCAGGCATATTTGATAAAGGCACATTTAATTATTACGACTTTGCATTAAAGTTTATATTTACAATAGTCTGTATTGTTGCAGGGTTTACGGGCGGTGAAATGATGCCTCTATTGACTATTGGTGCAACGTTGGGCGCATTAATG
>CADBPJ010000151.1 GCA_902796445.1 uncultured Ruminococcus sp.
AGAGTCAGTGGATGCTTAAAATCACAGAGTATGCACAGCGACTGATAGACGATCTTGACGATATTGATTTCCTTGACAAGATTAAGACTCAACAGCGTAATTGGATAGGCAGAAGTGAGGGTGCAGAGGTTAAATTCACTCTTACAACAGGTGATGAAATGGTTGTTTATACAACTCGTTGCGACACATTATTCGGTGCAACGTATACCGTTATTTCGCCTGAGCATCCGTTAATCGAAAAGCTTGCGGATAAGCTTACAAACTATGATGATGTAAAGGCTTATCAGGCGGCGGCGGCTAAAAAATCTGAGTTTGAGAGAACAGAGCTTGCAAAGGAAAAGACAGGTGTTAAGCTTGAGGGTGTAGGTGCAATAAACCCTGTGACAGGCAAGGAAATCCCTGTATTTGTATCAGACTACGTGCTTGTAACATATGGTACGGGTGCTATTATGGCAGTACCCGCGCACGATAGCCGTGACTGGGAGTTTGCAAAGAAATTTGACTTACCGATAGTTGAGGTTGTATCAGGCGGTAAGGACGTAAATGAAGAAGCATATACAGATGTATCAAAGGGTACAATGGTAAATTCAGGCTTCCTTACAGGTATGACTGTGAAAGAAGCAATACCTGCAATGATAGATTACTTAGAGAAAGAAAATCTTGGCACACGTAAGGTGAACTACAAGCTACGTGACTGGGTATTCTCACGTCAGAGGTATTGGGGCGAGCCTATACCGATCATACATTGTCCAAAATGCGGACAGGTACCCGTACCTGAAGATGAGCTTCCTCTTGTATTGCCTGATATGGAGGAATTTAAACCTGGTGAAAATGGTGAATCACCTCTTGCAAACGCAACAGATTGGATAAACACAACTTGTCCTGTCTGCGGTGCGGCGGCAAAGAGAGAAACCGATACCATGCCACAGTGGGCAGGTTCAAGCTGGTATTTCTTAAGATATACAGATGCACATAACGATGATGCATTAGCATCAAAGGAGGCACTTGATTATTGGACACCTGTTGATTGGTATAACGGCGGTATGGAGCATACCACATTGCACTTGTTGTATTCACGTTTCTGGCACAAGTTCTTGTATGATATCGGTGTAGTACCTACAAAGGAGCCGTATCAGAAACGTACATCACATGGTATGATTTTGGGCGAAAACGGCGAGAAGATGTCAAAATCACGCGGAAATGTAGTAAACCCCGATGATGTTGTAAACGAAGTGGGTGCTGATACATTCAGAACATATGAAATGTTCCTTGGTGCGTTTGACCAGAGTACACCTTGGTCACAGCAGGGCTTAAAGGGCTGTTATAAGTTCATTGAAAAGGTATGGAATTTGCAGAACATTATGACAGACGAGGAAGGCTACAGTGCCGAGCTTGAAAAGTCTATGCACAAGACTATCAAGAAAGTAGGCGAGGATTTCGAGAGAATGAAATTCAACACCGCCATTGCTACAATGATGAGCTTCTTAAACGAGGTAACAAAGAAAGGCTCAATCACAAAGGGAGAGTACAAGACATTTATAACTCTGCTTAACCCTGTAGCACCGCATATGACAGAGGAATTGTGGGAAATACTTGGCGGAGATGGACTGTTATCACTTACAGCATGGCCTAAGTATGACGAGGAAAAGACAGTAGATGACGAAATAGAAATCGTTGTACAGATAAATGGTAAAATCCGTGATAAAATGAGTGTTGCCGCTGACCTTGACCGTGCAGGTCTTGAAAGTGTTGCAATGGAGTCATCACGTATTAAGGAGCTTACAGAGGGTAAATCAATAGTAAAGGTTATTGCAGTACCCGGTAAGCTTGTAAATATCGTTGTAAAATAAACGAAAAAAAATTAAATAAAGTATTGCGTTTTTGATTAAAATGTGGTACAATGAATGTATTGTATTGGCGATGAAGAGCGAGTCCGTGCGATTACGTGTCGTGAACCGTGTCAGGTAGGGAACTAAGCAGCACTAAGCGAATTTCGTGATGTGTTACGGGCCACTCGCTCGGAGCCTCTATGATTGAATTTTGCAGAAAAACCCATTGCGGTCAATCTCTATAAATTTCGTCCGCCTATACTGCGGACGTTTTTTCGTATTATTACAGAAAGGGTAGGACTATGGCACACCAGGCTATATATAGAAAATGGCGTCCCCTGACGTTTGACGATGTTGTCGGTCAGGAACACATAACACGTACGCTGAAAAACCAAATATCTCAAGGCACGGTAGGCCATGCATATCTGTTTTGCGGTACACGCGGTACAGGTAAGACAACGTGTGCAAAAATTCTATCACGCGCAGTAAACTGCCTTAACCCCGTAAACGGGAACCCTTGTAATGAGTGCGATGTATGCAAGGGTATACTTGACGGGTCTATTATGGACGTTACGGAAATGGATGCCGCATCAAATAATGGCGTTGAGGATATTCGTGATATTAAAGAGGATATAAACTATGTAGCATCAAACTCAAAATATACAGTGTATATTATTGACGAGGTGCATATGCTCTCAACGAGTGCATTTAATGCATTATTAAAAACACTTGAAGAACCGCCCGAAAATGTGGTATTTATTCTTGCTACAACAGAGGCACACAAAGTACCGCAGACAATACTTTCACGTTGCCAGAGATTTGATTTCAAACGTATCAGGAACGAGGACATTATGGTCCGTATGAAAGAAATAGCATATGCTGACGGATTCGATATTACAGATGATGCATACAAGATTTTAGCATCTCTTGCTGAAGGCTCTATGCGTGACGGACTAAGCATAATGGAACGTGTAATTTCTGCTTGCGGAAATCACGTCAGCGCAAAGGATATAGAGGACACTTTGGGTATATCCTCAGCAGATTTTGTGTTCGAACTGACCAATGCTATATCAGATGGCGATGCGGGAAAAGTGGTTGAGATTATCGACAAGGCAGTCTCAGACGGAAAGGAGCTCCCACAGCTTGCAACGTCTATGCTATCTCATTTTAGGTCGCTTATGCTTTGTAAGGTATCGCCTGATCCCGAGAGTTTGATTGATACAGATGCCCAGACACTCGTTAAATTAAAAGCGCAGAGTGAAAAGCTTTCATTTGACAAAATAAATCATGCCACAACCGTTATTTCTTCTGCAATGGCAGATGCACGTGTGGCAAAATCTTCAAGGATTGTCTATGAGCTTGCGTTTATAAAGTTAGCACGGCCTGATATGGACAGCACTCCCGAGGCGGTTATGGACAGGCTCTCAACTGTTGAAAATAAACTTATGTCACAGGGGATACCGCAGGTGACACAACAGAGTGTGGCGGACAACAGTGACATTATAAAACGTCTTGAATTGGTGGAGAACGCAATAAAAAACGGAGTAACAGCGACGGTTATAGATAAGGCCGAGCCCGAGTCGAAACCTGAGAAAAAATCATCACGTATGTTTGTGCCGATACCTGAAGACGAATTGAATTTTGACTATCCCACAGCAGTTTTAGCACGTAATTGGGAAAAGCTTATCAAGCAGATGATGAGGCTCAATACACCGCTTGCAATGCCATTAAGAAACTGCATTGTCACCTTTGACAGAGAGGGATTGATATTGCTTGTTCCCGAGGACAGAAACCAATTTACAGAACGTACGGCAATAAACAACATAGACGAAATACGCAAGTTATTTAAGCAAGTCACAAATACTGATTACACCCTGAAAATAGCAATGCGTAACGAGTTTGATCCGAGAAATATACTAAATGCATTCAGCTTACCAAAGGCAGAGGTGAAATCCGAGCTTGTAGTGCCGGAGGATAATATTAAGGAAAGTGAGCCTCAGGACAAAAAGGATAAGCTTGATGAATTTTTTGAACAATACGAAAGCATTATAACAGACGGCGATAAACAAGCACTCCTATCAGGCGAGAGTATCACAAGGGGCGAGCAATCAACCTTTGATGACGAGGACGAGTCGGAGGAATTTTTAGATGCAAGTGAACTTCCGTCTGATGATGAAGAATAAAATATAAAGAAAAGAGGAATTTAAAAATGGGAAAATATAAAGGTTTTGCGGGAGCAGGAATGAACCAGAAGCAGAATATGAACAGCGTCTTAAAACAGGCACAGAAGATGCAAGAGGAAATGGAACGTATCCAGCAAGAAACAGAGGAAGAAAACATTGAGGCAACATCAGGCGGCGGTGCTGTTAGGGTTATCGTAAACGGTAAAAAGGAGCTTGTTGAAATAAAGCTTGATCCTGATGCAGTTGATCCTGATGATGTAGAAACGTTAGAGGATTTGATAATGGCTGCAGTAAACGAAGCCGTTAAAAAGGCAGAGGATATGATGGAAGAAAAAATGGGTGCCATCACAGGCGGTCTTAACATTCCGGGGTTATTCTAATGTATTTGGGTGCAATAGAGGAGCTTATCGAAAAATTTGAACGTCTGCCTGGTATCGGACACAAGAGTGCGGAAAGAATTGCATTTTATCTTTTGGAAAATATGACAGAAGAAGAAACGGAGCATATGGCGGCGACCATTGTTAATACAAAACGCAAAATACGTCTTTGCGAATGTTGTCAGAACCTTACAGACGAATCGCCATGCAAAATATGTGCTTCAAACAAACGTGATAAGTCTGTTATCTGCGTGGTTGAAGGGCCCGAGGACGTTTCAGC